>CALWEB010000074.1 GCA_944376955.1 uncultured Agathobaculum sp.
CACCGGCAAGCAGACGAGCCTCCGACTGACGCTCATCCGTCGCTTTACATATTGTATCAAAAATTTTGAGGTTTGTACACCTTTTTTTTATCAGACCGACGGAAATATTCCAAATTGCCCGGTTGACAGTGGTTTGCGCAACCACGGAAAGCGGCCTGTCAACCATCTCCGGCCTTTCGGTAAACGCCCGTGCCTGTTCTTCGCCATCCAGCACGACCGATTCCCCGCACCAGCCCTGGATACCCACGACCTCCGGATGGCCTGCGCTGCCCAGAATGACGATCAGGCGGCCATCTCTGCTTTCCCGGTCGGCAATCCGGTGAATTTTCTGGACGAATGGACAGGTTGCATCAAAAACCTCGCATTTTTTTGCTGATAAGGTGTCATAAACCGCCCGCGGCACCCCATGCGCACGGATCAGCACCTTTGCCCCGTCCGGGATTTCCTCCAGCGTGTGCGCGGTGCGCACACCGCGCGCCTCCAGTCGGCGGATCTCATGCATGTTGTGGATGATTTCACCGTAGGCATAGATTGTTCCATTTTTCCCCGCCTGCTCGGCCAGATCGACCGCGCGACGTACGCCGAAGCAGAATCCGGCGGTTTTTGCCACTGTCACACTCATACTTTTTCCTTCAGGGCGTAAATGCGGTGCAGGATATCATCCGCGATCACGCCATAATCCTTTTCCTTTGCATCCGGCCGGAATGGCTCCCCAATGACAACCGTTGCCTTGCAGCGGAAGCCCTTGTTTTCCGTAATGTACATCGGCAGGATGGGGGCACGGGTCTTGACCGCCAGCATCGCCGCGCCCTTTTTGGTTTCACCCTCACCAGCGCCGCGCGTTCCCTGCGGAAAAATAATTAACTTGCGGCCTTCGCGCACTGCGCCCAGCGCGGTCTTGATCGCGGTGATATCCGCGCCCTTACGGTCGATCGGAAACGCACCCAGCGCCGCAATCAGCCAAGCAAACAGCTTATTGCCCTGAAACAGTTCCTTCTTTGCCATCAGGCGAAGCGGCGTCTTATGCCCCAGCGCAACCGCCGCAAACGGCGGGTCGGACAACTGCACATGATTCGGGCAAACCACGCAGCCCCCCTCCGGGATATTCTCCCGGCCAATCACCTTATAGCCGAAATAAATATGAAAGCCCAGCGCCACAAACGGCACCGCAAGCCATTGAAACCAGCGATGAAATTTGAGTTTCATTGGTTTTCCTCCGTTTTTTCCCGAATGATGCGCAGCACAGCTTCGATGCTCTGCTCGAGCGTGATATCGCTCGTATCCAGCAGCACAGCGTCCTCCGCCTGTTTGAGCGGCGCAACCGCCCGCGTCATGTCCTGATGGTCACGCTGCCGAATATCGTGCAGCACGTCATCCAGCGTCACCTGCTGCCCCTTTTCACGCAACTCCAGATAGCGCCGTTGGGCACGCGCCTCGGCGGATGCTGTCAGGAAAATCTTCACCGGCGCATCCGGCAGAATGACCGTACCGATATCGCGCCCGTCCATCAAAATATTGCCTTTTTTCGCCATATCCCGCTGTGTATTGAGCAAAAATTGCCTTACCTCGGGCACCGCCGACACCTTGGAAGCATACTTGGCGATCTCCGGCGTGCGGATGTCCTCGGACACATCCTCACCGCACAGCAGAATATGCTGCGCACCGTCCTGATACGTCAGTGCTAGCGTGATTTCAGGCAGTACCGCAACAATATCCGCTGCATCGTCCCCCGAAATGCCTTTCCGGCACACCGCAAGGCCGATCGCGCGGTACATTGCGCCCGTATCCACATAAACATATCCCAGCCGCGCCGCCGCCGCGCGTGCGACGGTCGATTTGCCGGCGCCCGAAGGGCCATCAATGGCGACCGAAATGTAACCCATGTTTACTCCTCCCTCTGCGCGGCAGATAAACCGGCCAGCCGGCCGGTAGACCACGCGATCTGCAAATTAAAGCCGCCCGTGTAGGCGTCCACATCCAGCACCTCGCCCGCGAAATACAGGCCGGCGCATTTTTTTGACTCCATGGTTTTCGGGCTGACCTCGCGCACATTCACGCCGCCGGTTGTCACAATCGCCTCAGCAATCGGGCGCTTACCCGACACCATCACCGGAAAATGCTTGAGCGTGTGCAAAAGCGATGCGCGCTGCGCCTTGGTGATGCTGTTGACCTTGGCGTGCGGGTTGATTTCGGACAGCCGCACGACCACTGGAATCATCTTGCGAGGCAGCAGATCGCCCAGCGCATTGATAAAATCACTGTTTTTGTGCTTGTCAAAATCACTAAGTAAACGCTTGTCCAGCGTTTTTTCGTCCAGTGCGGGCTTGAGGTCAATCTCGACATGATACTCCTTGCTGCCAAAATGCCGCATATGCGCGGACGCCGACAGGATCAATGGGCCGGACAGGCCGAAATGCGTAAAAATCATCTCCCCGAACTCGGAAAAGATTTTTTTATCGTTCTCAAACACGGTCACCTGCACATTGCGCAGGCTGAGCCCCATCAATTCGCGGCAGATGTCCCCTGCCTCAACCAGCGGCACCAGCGAAGGGTTGGGCGGCACAACTGTATGCCCGGCCTCCCGCGCGAAGCGGTAGCCATCACCGGTCGAACCTGTCTGTGGATAGGATGCACCGCCGGTCGCCACAATCACACAGTCACCCGCGTAACACTTGCCGCCGGCGCGCACACCTGTGACCTGCCCATCCTGCATTTCCAGCCGCTCTACCGTTTTGTGTATCATTGTAACACCCAGACGTTTGATCCAGATAAAAAGTGCGTCAATAATGTCCGCAGATTTGTCCGAAACCGGGAAAACCCGGTTGCCTCGCTCGGTTTTAAGCGGCACGCCGTGCGCTTCAAAAAACGCCATCACATCCACAGGCGAAAAACAATCCAGCGCGGAATACAAAAAGCGCGGGTTGACCGGCACATTCTGCAAAACAGTCTGCGCATCGCAGTTATTGCACACATTACAGCGGCCTTTACCGGTGATGAAAAGCTTGCGGCCGACCTTTTCATTTGTCTCAAACAGCGTCACACGTGCGCCGTTTTCTGCCGCGGTGCCCGCAGCCATCAGCCCGGCCGCACCGCCGCCGACTACCAGAATATTCAATTTGCGTCGTCCTCCGGCTTTTCGTATACGTCGTATTCCTCCCAGATGCGCTCGAGCTTGTTAAAGGTCTGCTCGATCTCGTCCCGACGGCTCATGCCGACCGCAACGATCAGCGCATTGACCACCGACAATGGTGCAACCAGCGAATCGACAAAACTCGCCATATCGCTGCGCGCCAGCAGAAGATGGTCCGCTACGCGCGCCAGCGGCGACAAGTGCGAATCGGTCAGCGCAATCACGCGCGCACCGCGGTCACGTGCATACTGCATCGCGCTAAGTGTACGCTTGGAATACCGCGGGAAACTGACACCCAGCACCACATCCCCCGGCCCGACGCGCAACACCTGCTCGAAAATCTCGCTGACGCTGTTGGTATGTACAAGCGTCACGTTTTCAAACAGCAGGTTGAAATAAAAGCCGACAAAGCTTGACAGCGCGCTCGAAGAACGCACCCCGAGGATGTAAATCCGTTTCGCCCCGATCAGCGCATCGACCGCGCCCTGAAAGGCATCACGGTCGATTTCGTCCAGCGTCTGCCGAATCATATCCATATCCGCGTGAAGCACGGTCTGCAAGACATCGCGCCCGCCCATGCGGTCACTCGACACCTCCATGCGCTGCACCGAGGTCAACTTGTTGCGGATCATCTCCTGCAAGGCGCGTTGCAAATGCGGATAACCATCATATCCCAATTCGGTTGCAAACCGCACCACTGTCGATTCGCTTACGCCGACCGTCGTGCCCAAACGGCTGGCCGTCATAAACGCAGCTTTATCGTAATGTTCCAGAATGAAGCGCGCAATCTGCTTCTGCCCCTTGGAAAAGCCGGATAACTCGCTTTGGATTTTATTGATCAGGTCGTTCATAGTTTCTCTCCCCTGGTATGCAAAACCTGCATTTTGCCGTTTCTATTTTAAGCGGTCGCTGCGCAAAATGCAAGATGTTTTGCATCAGTCCTGCAAATTTGCAGCAATTTCCTGCAAATAAGCCAGTTCTTCCGCAGTCAGGTCGCGCCATGCACCCGATTTCAAATGCGGGTCAAGCGGCATCTCACCCACCGCCACCCGCTTGAGCCGACGCACCTCCAGCCCGCACTGCTCGCACATTTTGCGGATCTGACGGTTTCGTCCCTCATGGATGGTCAGGCGCAGCTTGGCACTTTGCTCATCCCGCTCCAAAATGACGACCTCCGCCGGACGGATTGCATATCCGTCGATCGTCATCGGCTCTGCAAGTCGTGGGATGTTATCCAGACGCCCGCGCACACGCACTTCGTAATGCTTTTCCACCTCGTGCCGCGGATGGGTCAAGGCGTTCACCAGCTCACCGTCGTTGGTCAGCAGCAGCAAGCCTTCCGAGTTGTAATCCAGCCGACCGACCGGCACCACGCGCGCACCACAGTCCCGCACCAAGTCGGCCACGGTTTTCCGTCCGCGCTCACCGCGCAACGTCGGCACATCCCCGCGCCGCTTGTCCAGCCTCAGCCGCCCTACCTCCTCCGCCATACCGATCGGCTTTCCATCTACCTGAATTTTGTCATACCGCAGATCAGCGCGGTCGCCCAGCGACGCCGCATGGCCATTCACCACCACACGTCCCTCTAAAATCCACCGTTCCGCCTCGCGGCGCGAGCAGAGCCCCGCCTGCGCCAGCAGTTTTTGCAGTCTTTCTTCCACTTGTTGTCCTCCGTTTTCCCTATTCTGTCAATCATCGCCAAACAGGCGGTCCCAGATCCGTTCGGTCAAGCTCTTTTCCTCCGGCGGCAACAGCACCGCGCCGCCATATGCCAGTGTATCGTCTGCCAACACCATGCCGTCCAGCCGATATTCGATCCGTCCGGCGGATGCACTCTGCACCACCGGCGCATAACAAATCCGCTCACCATACCGCACGGTCTGGATGCGCTCGCGCTCACCGGGCAGCAAATACGCTGTCACCGTGTTGCGCGCAACCAGCGGCACAGTGTCCGCATTACCGCCGAACACCTGCTGCTGCATGATCTGTTCTCCTGCTTCGTGCAGCGTCACCTGCTCATAGTTTGCAAAACCCTGATCGAGCAATGCCATATGGTCGTTCCAGTCATGCGGGTCGTTGAGCGTCACGACAATCACCGTGCGCCCATTTTTCTCCGCTGCGGATACCAGGCAGCGCCCTGCCGCCTTGGTATAACCTGTTTTGACCCCGATTGCCCCATCGTACATGCTCAGTAAGCGGTTATGGTTGGTAAAGGTGCGCTGCCCTACCGTGTAGCTTTCAGTGGACACGATCTGTCGGAACACCGGGTCGCGCAGCGCCTCAGCCGTAATGACCGCAAGCTCCCGTGCGGTGGTATAATGCGTCTGGCTTGGCAGTCCGTTCGGATTATCAAAATGCGTGTTCGTCAGCCCAAGGGCTGACGCTTTGTCATTCATCTTTCGCACAAACGCTTCCAACCCGCCGCATTCGCCCGCAATCGCCACCGCCGCATCGTTGCCAGATTCCAGCATCAGGCCATACAGCGTATCCCGCAGGGTCAGCGTTTCGCCCTCCTGCAAATACATTGATGAGCCTTCCACTTGGGTGTATTCCTTGCGGACTTTATATTCCCGGTCGAGGTCGCCCTCGCCAAGCGCTACCAGTGCCGTCATGATCTTGGTAGTGGACGCCATTGGCAAACGGGCATCCGCGTTTTGCTCCCACAGCACCTCACCCGTGTCTGCATCAATCACAATCGCACCCTTTGCACTGACTGCACCTGAAACGGGCAGACAAAGCGCACAGCATATCAGACAGCACAGCAATTTTTTCACGTTTGCATCTCTCCCCTGCATAACAAAACCTACTCAGCATATCTGTGAGTAGGTTTTGCGGAGAGGCGCGGCCTTATTCGTCAGTTTCCGGCGTAGGCTGGCTATCGGTCTGCATTTTTCCCTTATAGCCCTCCACAAAGCTGGAAACCTTGTTAATCGCACCCGGAATCATTTCCACCAGACGATCCACCGTCGTGGACGCCTGCGCATTGACACCCAGGATGTTGGCGCTGCCGTCACGCCCGATGATCAGGAAGCACACCGGCGAGACCGTCACGCCCGCGCCGCCCCCGCCGCCAAAGGCGAGCGGTGCGCCGGACGGCATATGCTTGGGTGCAAAATCGCTGCCGCCCGAGGCAAAGCCAAACGTCACCTTGGACACCGGGATGACCGTCGTGCCGTCCGGGGTGGTGATCGGCGTGCCGATGATCGTGTTAACGTCCACCATTTCCTTGATCTTGGCCATGGTTTCCGTCATCAGGTTGCTGATGGGATGCTCACTCATGTTTGATCGCCTCTTCTTTCTTTATCAATCGTTTATACAGCCGGTACAGTTCCCCGCTATGCCGCAGCAGCTGCCACAGCAGCCACAGCGGGCGCAGCGAGCCGAACACAGTAAACGCCCATTCGGTGTGGTCGGCCTCAAAGTCCGCATCCACATCCACATGATAGTCTTGCATGTCAAAAGTATTCTCCAAAAACGGGACAATCATCCCGGTTACCGCAGCGGACTGCCCAAGTAAAATACCGGTTTTGGCGGCGTCATCCGTCCCAATCACAACACGCACCCGAAAATGGCTGATGCGTATGGTATCGGTCAAGTCACTGTGCAGCCGATGCGTCAAATCGGCCAGTTCCCCGATATCCAGTTCCTCCCGGTTCAGGGAATACTTATATTTTTTCTTTTTGCGCTTTTTCCATGGCTTTTTCCCGTCTTCCTTCTGTGCAGCAGACGGCTGCCCTTTTTCCCGCCGGGGCGGCGGCCAGACCGGAATGCGCACCGGACCATACCGCACCTCCACACTGATATCGCCGTTGACCCCAACCGCCTCGATGCCTGTCCGCACGCTCAAAAGCAGAAGGAGCAGCACCAACGCAAACGACACAATCCCCAATACTACCGCCAGTATCACGAGCAGTACCGACATGTGCATTTCACTCCGTTTCCTGCGCCTGATCCGATATCGAGGGCTGCTCCACGGTCTCTGGCACAGCCGACGGCGGATCCAATGCGACCCTTTCTGCGGACAGCTGATCCGCAGCCTCGCTCAGTTCCAACTCCATCTGCTCATTTTCCTCCAGCGCCGGGAGCGCAGGCAGCTCTTCCAATCCACTCAGTCCAAAGGTGCGCAAAAACGCCTCCGTCGTCCGAAACAGAACCGGACGTCCGGGCACATCCAGACGCCCTGCCTCTTCGATCAGCCCTTTTTCCACCAGACCCGCTACGGTGCCGCCGGAATCCACACCTCGCAGCTGGTCGATAAACGCGCGCGTCACCGGCTGGCGGTATGCCACAATGGTCAATACCTCCAGCGCCGCCGCGGACAGCGATGGCGGCTTGCGCGACTCGGTCACGCGGCGCGCGGCCTCCGCATAGAGCGGGCGCGAGCATAACTGCAATTTGTCCTCCAGCCGCAGCAGCATAATGCCGCGGTTTTCAAAATCATACAGGTTTTCCAGCGCTTCGGCCGCACCCAGCAGCGCTTCGCATGAGGTTTCCAGCGCGGCAACAAGCCGGTCTACCGGCACCGCATCGCCCGCGGCAAACAGCACGGCCTCCAGTCCGGCTTCCAGTTCGGTCATCGCACGTTACTCTCCTTTGTCATCAATCAGCGTCAGTTCCATCTCCTCACCGTCCCCCTCCAACCGGATGCGGCGGTTTTTGGACAGCTCCAAAACCGCCAGAAAGGTCGCCACGATCTCAGAACGGCTTTTGGCATCGTCAAACAGACGGCGAAACGGCAACCGGACGTGATGCAGGAAACGTTTGAGGATGGAGGTGATCCGGCCTTCGACCGGCACCGGTTCGCGCCCGACAATGCCGGAAAACGCACTGGCCGGCGGAGGCACACGGCGCTGCGCCCGCCGCAACATATTGTTGGCGGCACGGATCAGGTCAGCCACCGACTGATGGAACTCCTTGGGCGTATCGCCCAGAATTTCCGGCGGCTTGACAAAAATATCACGCCCCACCTCGCCTTTCTCACGGAAAAAGGACGCGGTTTCTTTGATGCGTTGATATTCCAACAGCATTTCCACCAGCCCCATGCGCGGGTCTTCCTCTTCTTCCTCCTCATGGCGCGGCAGCAGCATTTTGGATTTGATATAAACGAGCTGCGCCGCCATAGCGACAAAATCACCCGCCACGTCCAAATCCATTGCTTCCGCCGCATGGAGGACTTCCATATACTGTTCCAGGATTTCCGCAATCGGGATGTCATAAATACTGACTTTGTTTTTTGCAATCAGGTGCAGCAGCAGGTCAAGCGGTCCATCAAAATTCTCCAGATGAAATTCCATGCCGCGCACCCTTACAGGAACAGGCCGACCAGCTGCAATGCCAGATGGAGGATTCGCATGGCAACCCAGCTCATGATACCGTCCAGCCAGCCACGCCACAACGCCAGAATGAACACCAGCAGAATAATGCTCTGGTATCGCTGCAGCTTGAGCGACCACGAAAACGGCAGAAACGCATCCAGCACGCGCGAACCGTCCAGCGGATGCACCGGGATCAGGTTAAATACGCCCAGACCAACTGACATGCTGGCCACAATCGACAGGAACATCCCCAGTGTCTGCATAAAGGCGCTGTCCCCATACAGCCAAACCGGCACATACAAGCAATAAGCGACAAAGGCCGTAATGAAGTTGGCGGCCGGGCCTGCCAAAGCGGTCAGCGCCATACCCCAGCGGCGGTTTTTAAAGTTGGAAATATTAACCGGCACCGGACGCGCCCAGCCAAAGCCAAACAATAGCAGGCACAAAAATCCAAACGGATCAATATGCGCCAAGGGGGACAGCGTCATCCGTCCCGAATCATGTGCTGTGCGGTCGCCCAACAGGTACGCCATACCGCCGTGCGCCGCCTCATGTACGGACAGACACAATACAATCGCGGGAAGCGACAGCGCCAACGTAATAAACGCAGACTGAAAATCCCCGCTCAGCAAAGCTCT
>CALWEB010000075.1 GCA_944376955.1 uncultured Agathobaculum sp.
ACTGAAACCAATGGAATCGGAAAGAGGGGAGCGGCATGAAAACACTGTATTATGGCGGTACCATTCACACCATGGAGCCGGACGGACAGGCCGAGGCTCTGCTGGTGGAAAACGGTGTGATCGCTGCGGTGGGAGCATATGAGCGGCTGCACGCGCGGGCAAAGGATGCCGCGGAGATTGATCTGGACGGCCGTGTGCTGCTGCCCGCTTTTATGGATGCGCACAGCCATTTTTCCGGCGCAGCTTACGCAATGCTGCAAGCGCCGCTTGGAGAAACGGTGAATTTTGCGGAGATCGAGCAAGTACTGATGCGGTTTATTGCAGACAACCATGTGTCGGCGGGGCAGTGGGTGGTCGGCAAGGGCTATGACCAGAATGCGCTTGCTGAACAGCAGCATCCGACCCGTGCGTTGCTCGACCGCGTCTCCGCCCGTCATCCTATCATGCTGGTGCATCAGTCCGGACACATGGGCGTGTTTAACACGTTGGCGCTCGAACTGCTGGGTGTTACAACAGATACACCTGTGCCGGAAGGCGGCGCGATCGGTAAGGACAACGGACAGTTGACCGGTTATATGGAGGAAAACGCCTTTCTGCAGTATCAGCAGAAGGTACCTGCGCCCGATCTGGCTGACTTGCTGGATGCCTGCCGCCGCGCACAGCAGATGTATGCTTCCTATGGCATTGCTACTGTGCAGGAGGGTATGATGCCGGAAAGCCTGATCGGGCTGTATCAGGCTCTGCTGTCACACCGGCTGCTGGAACTGGATGTAGTGGCCTATCCGGGTGTGGATGTGCTGGACGAAATTTGCGATGCATTCCCCGAAGCGGTGCGGCGCTATGACCGGCACTTCAAACTAGGTGGCTGCAAGATGTTTCTGGATGGTTCACCGCAGGGACGCACGGCATGGCTGCGAGCGCCATACCGGGATGCGCCGGATGGCTACTGCGGTTATCCCACCATGACGGACCAAGCCTTGCAGCAGGCGCTTACCACGGCGTACCGCAGTGGAATGCAGCCGTTGGCGCACTGCAACGGGGATGCCGCCGCTGCGCAGTATCTGTCCGCAGTGGCGGAGATGGAGCGGACGCACCCGGATTTTCGTGAGCTGCGGCCGGTGATGATCCATGCGCAGCTGCTGGCGCCCGATCAGATGGAAGAAGTCGCACGGCTGGGCATCCTTCCGTCCTTTTTTATCGCGCATATCCATCAGTGGGGGGACGTCCATCTGCGCAACTTGGGGAAGGAGCGCGCTTCACGCATCAGCGCGGCAGGTTCCGCGCTGGCGCATGGCATTCCGTTCACCTTTCATCAGGATACCCCCGTGCTGCCGCCCGACATGCTGCACACGATTTGGTGCGCGGCAGAGCGCGTGACCAAAGATGGCGTGACGCTCGGCGAAAAGGAGCGCATTTCTGTTCTGGATGCGCTGCGCGCGGTTACGGGGAACGCCGCACACCAGTATTTCGAAGAAGCGCGCAAGGGTTCGCTGCGGCCGGGCAAAACAGCCGATTTGGTGCTGCTGGATGCTGACCCGCTCGCCGTGCCGCCCGATCGGCTGCGTGAGATTCGTGTGCTGGAAACGGTCAAGGCGGGCGAAACCATCTTCCGCGCATAGGGGAGGGCGCGGCAAAAATCCCTTGCGTTCCGCCTGTGCGATGCCGTATACTAAAACGGAAGATCACCGGCCCTGACCGGGCGCAGAACAGGAGAGAAACGACATGAATATCACCAAGGGCGATGTGCTTGAGCTGCGCCGCCGCCTGAAAAAGACCGAATGCACTTTCGGCCGCATGTGCGGCTGCTATGTCAACAGCGGCAAGCAGGTGGTGCTCAAATTCAGCGAATCCTTTTCCGAGTTGGAAGAGGACGAGTTTTACAAATATCTGGAGATTGCCAAGAAAACGCTGTCCGGCACGCTGGGCAGCAACCTGCTCGAACTGGAGTTCGAACGCAGCGAACCGGCGATCGAGCGGCAGAAGTACCTGCTCGCGCTTAAGGAGAGCAAGCTGGGCAATGAAGAATTGCTCGACCGGCTGTATGAACAGATTATTGAACAGTACGCTTATCCGGGTAATTACCTGATTCTGGTTTACCATGATATTTACGATGTGCCGTCCAAGGCGACTTCGGGTGAGGAGCAGGACGAATCGGAGGAGATCTACGAGTACATACTTTGTTCGGTCTGCCCGGTAGAGCTGTCCAAGCCCGCGCTGGGCTATCGTGAGGATGAAAACCGCATTGGCGCACGCGTGCGCGACTGGGTGGTTGGCCTGCCCGATCTGGGTTTTGTCTATCCGGCGTTTGCAAATCGTGGCAGTGATGTCAATGCCGTGATGTATTATGTCAAAACCGGCAAAAGCTCACATCCGGAACTGGTCGAGCAGGTGCTCGGCTGTGTGCCGCAGCGCACCGCGGCCGAGGACAAGCAGGCGTTCCGCAGCGTGGTGTTGGATGCGTTCGGAGAGGACGAAGAGCAGGCGGACGCCGCGTTTTTCCAAATCCAGAAAACGATCAGCGGCATGGTGGCCGAGCGGGAGGAAGACGAATCCCTGCCGCCCGTCAGCCTGACGGCTGAGACACTGTCCGGCCTCGCCACCGAGGCGGAGGTGCCGGAAAAGGTGCGCGAGCAAATGGAGAAAAGCTATGCGCATGTGTTCGGGGACACGCCGCCCGTAGCGGATAATGTGCTGGACAACAAGCTGGTTGAGGAAGGAACAGCCCGTGCGCATACAGCAGCACTCGAGCAGAAGGTGGCGGTTTTGCAGCAGGAACTGGCAACCCAGGCTGCACAGCGTGCCGATGCGGATGATGACGCACCGTGGCACGAGGATACCGAGATTGAGCTGCATGTGCCGCAGGAGCGGGCGAGCCGCATCCGTGCGGACGTGGTGGATGGGCAGAAGTGCCTGCTCATTCCGCTCGAGGAAGGTGAACACGCGCGCATCAACGGTGTAGAGCAGCCGCTGTAAGCGGTAGACCGTTTGGAAATTTCCCAAAATGCACAGAGGACGGGGCATAGACCCCGTCTTTTTGCATGTAAATGGGGAAAGATACCGCGTTTTGCGTTTTTTGACCGGATGTGATTGAATTTGGTGGGGAAAGTGTGCTATAATGCCAATATCTAAGGTTTTTTGGAGCGTAGGAATATGGCTGATAATAAAAACAGACGCCGTCCCCCGCGGGAGGATGACGGCACGCTGATCGAGGGCCGCAATGCGGTACTCGAAACACTGCGTGCGGGTCGCGCGGTGGATAAAGTCTTTGTGGCCGAAGGGGCACGCATCGGTGACGTGGCATCGGAAGCACGCCGGCATGGTGTGCCGGTGGTTACCTGCGACCGCCGCAAACTGGACCACATGAGCCCGACGGGCAATCATCAGGGTGTGATCGCGCAGGCGGCCGCGCAGGAGTATGTTTCGCTGGATGACATCTTCCGGGTGGCCGAGGAGCGTGGTGAAGCGCCGCTGATCGTTGTGTGTGACGGCATTGAGGACCCGCACAATCTGGGTGCGATCATCCGCTCGGCAGAAACCGCAGGTGCGCATGGTGTGATCATCCCCAAACGGCGTGCGGTTGGCCTGACTGCAGCGGTCGCGCGTGCGGCGGCGGGCGCGCTGGCTTATGTCGGCGTGCACAAGGCAAATAATCTTGCTGCGACGCTCGACGAGATGAAGGAGCGCGGTGTTTGGTTGTTCGGTGCGGAGGCAGACGGCACAGTTGGGCTGTATGAGGCTGCATTCGACCGTCCGACGGCAATCATCATCGGTTCGGAAGGACAGGGGCTCAGTCGCCTGACACGGGATAAGTGCGACTATATTGTCAGCATCCCGATGCGCGGCCATGTCAACTCGCTCAATGCGTCCAATGCGGCGGCGGTATTGCTGTTTGAAACCGTGCGTCGCCGTACGAAGGCCGATTAAAGGAGGCAAACAGATAAGGATATGGACAGAAAAGACGAAACCATGAATCTGGACGCGCTCAAAGATCTGTTGAGTGATGTACCGGACAGCGGAGAGTTTGATCTGGATGCAATCATTGCCGAGGTGGAAGGCGGGGCAGCTGCTGAACCGCGCCCAGTGTCCCGGCCTGTACGGCAGGCGCCTGCTGTTGAACCGCAGGTGCGTATGCCGGAGAAAGAAATGCCGGTAGCAGAACCGCCTAAGGCTGCGCCGGTGCGGGAGGCGGCGCTTGCGCCGCAGACCGCTCCACGTACTGCGCCGAAAAAGCGCGCGGCCCGCAAGGTGGAACCGGCAGGGGAACAAATCCCCGACTTGACTGCTTTTGAGGAAGCTGAGCAGGATGAACGCGCCGCGCGCATTGCGGCACGGGAGGCCAAAGCGGCAGCACGGCAGGAGAAATTTGTAGCCAAGGCGGCGGCGCGGCAGGCCAAACGGGCGGCAAAGGAAGCGGCCCGCGCAGCAAAAGAGGGATTGGATGATATCTCGGACGTATCGGAATCGGTGTCGGCGCAGCATCCTGCGGCAAGACAGGCAGCAAACGGCAAGAAGATGACGCGCAAGGAGGCGCGTGCCGCGCGCATTGCGGCTGAACAGGCCGAAGAGGAAGAGGAGATCCAGTTACGCGACCCGCAGCAGGCACAGCGTGCCTTCAAGCGCCGCGCGCAGGGGCTGTCTGTGCGTTCGATCGTGGTGCTTCTTTTGGCCGTGGCTGCGGCATATATCAGTCTTGCGCCGAGTTTCGATGTGCTGCCGCTGCCGGTGGTGCTCGATGCGGTGGAAAACCCGACCATCGGTATCGGGGTGTTGCTTCTGCTGCAATTCATTGCGCTGTTTATTAGCATTGACGTATTTGGCATGGGCTTTTACAACCTGCTGCACGGTATGCCGGACCGCGCTTC
>CALWEB010000076.1 GCA_944376955.1 uncultured Agathobaculum sp.
ACACCAATGCCCTACCTCACACCATCCATAAAAAGAGGATTACCAACGATAGGCACAGACTAATCGGAATGCACATGGAATGAATTACCCCAACCAGCGACGGTTTACAACCGCACTGATCACAATAAGCCAGTGTGACCGATGGCACCGGAGCCAGCATTGCCAACGCAACCACGATACGCGCCGATTCTGAGACCGGCAGAAACCAATAACTCAATGCCGCTGCCATACAGCCGAATCCATATCGCATTCCCACAATAGAAAGGATATCCTTCCATTCGTTTTTCTCAATTTTTACTTCGAACATAATACCGATCATCAACATCGCCAGAAAGGAATTCGCCTGTCCAAACATCCCGGCAACTGTGTAAACCGGCTTTGGCAGGTGCAGTCCGACCGCTCCCATTACGATCATGACTAAAAATGTATCAAACGGTACCGAGTGAAGCATTCGCTTGATAATGGACCGCATCCGAATGCTTTTTCCGTTGAGCAATGCCGCAGTCACCGCATACGCTCCGCCGCTATTCATAGGATTATTCCCTGCGTCAAACATGGACACTGCCAATAAACCCTCTGGCGGCAAGAAGCTTTGCACCAATGGCAAAACAAAAGTGCCGATATTGTAACTTGGCGTATTGAGCATATACAGTGCACGTGTTGCGTTATCTTTTCCGCGTGAGACAATCACGGCAGCAACCAAAAGAATACAATTTGCTGCCAACGCAGCCAGAATCACGACCACCATATTTATTTCGAAGGTAAAAGAAGCAAAATTCCCAATCAATGCGCCAGGCAAGGTCAAATTGATAATAATTTTGGATAGGACCTTGGAATCTTTAGTGTGAAATACCCCTGCCCGTTTGAGACAATATCCCAGCAGTATAATACTCAGCAATCCTGTTATTTTGATCAATAGGTCTTCCATATGCAACCCCTTTCAGCGCAAAGCCCGGCGACATTTCCATGCGCCGGCTTTGCTCCCAAATATGAAAGAAGAAGAGAGATAAAATGTTATTTGTCCGAAGAGGTAATCCGATGCCGGTTGCGCACGATGATTGCCTGCATGACAATAAATACACACAACAGCAGCGCGATGATGATACGCGTCCACCACGCGGAAAGCGTGCCCTCGAATGTGATAAAGGTCTGGATGATGCCTTGGATCAGCACACCAAGCAGCGTACCCGGTACAAACGCCACACCACCGGACATCAGTGTGCCGCCAATGACCGAAGACGCGATCGCGTCCATCTCCATGCCGACCGCGTGAAGCGGATAGCCGGACAGCATAATCAGCGAATATACCACGCCTGCCAGCGCCGAGCAGAACCCACAAACCATATAGGTTGCAATTTTGGTGCTTTTCGTCGGCAGGCCCATCAGTTGGGCGGAGGACTCACTTCCGCCGAGCGCATAGATATTGCGGCCAAAGCGGGTATACTTTAACACCAGCGTTGCCACAACCAGTGTCACAATCGCAATGATTACACCCACCGAAATAAATGCTTTCGGCATAATGTACACGCGGGCGGAGGCAACCGCCGTATAAGTAGGATCGGTAATATCAATCGTTTCGCGGGATATGATTGCCGTCAGGCCGCGGGCGAAAAATTGCCCGGCCAACGTCACAATAAATGGCTGCATATCAAACTCGGTAATCAGCCATCCCTGCACCAAACCAAACAGCAGGCCAATCGCCAGAACGATCACCGTCACGACGCCAGCACCCAGATTGGTATTGGCCAGCAGCTGCGCGGAGGTCATGCAGGTCAACGCGACAACCGAACCAATCGAAATGTCAATCCCGCCGATCAGCAGCACAAATGTGATACCGACTGTTGCAATAATCAGCGCTGCGTTGTCAATGAACAAGTTGCAGAAAACCTGCGGCTTGAGAAACCCGCGGTAATTCATCATACCGATCACATACAGGACGATGAACAGGAATGCCGTGATCCCAAAGGAAAAATACCGCGATGCCACCAAGCGGTCTTTCAGTCCTTTCACATTTTTCATACCTGCTTCACCGCCTTTTTCTGATTCAAGCTTTTCCGTTCGATGATTTTCTTAAACTTTTCCGACTGCAACAGGCAGATCAGGATGACGACTGCCGCTTTGTAGACCGGCAGCTGCTCGGAGGAAACACCGAGTGCATACAGCGTAGTGGTCAACGTCTGGATCGTGATTGCGCCGATGATCGAACCGCCAATGTAGAATCTGCCGCCGGTAAGCAGCGTGCCGCCCAATGCAACCGACAAAATCGCATCCATCTCCATATTCAGTCCCGCATTGTTCGGATCCGCTGCGGCAATCATGGAGGATTCCATCAGGCCCGCAACACCCGCGCACATGCCGGAAAAGATATACATGATAAAGATGATTGCCGTGACATTGAGTCCGGTACGGCGAGCGGCTTCGGCATTGATGCCAACCGCCTGTACAAACATACCGACCGATGTCTTCTTCTGGATCAAAACGACCAACAGCACAACCGCCGCTGCAATGTAGATCGTGGTCGGCAGCGGGCTTCCGGGAATAGAATTGCCGATGTAAGTAAACGGCTTATAGTAGACTGTTATGTTCTGCCCTTCCGTAATCAGCATGGCGATGCCGCGGCCTGCGGTCATCAGGATCAGCGTTGCTACCATCGGCTGGATTTTCAGCTTGGATACCAGGAAACCATTCCAGACACCGCACACTGCACAGACTGCCACTGCTGCAAGGCAGGCCACGAAAAGCGGCATCTGCGCTGTGCCATCGGTCGCGCCGCCGATCAGATAGCAGCACACCGCGCCCGAAATGGCGATAACAGAACCTTGCGAAATATCGATACCGCCCGTTGCAATGACAAAGGTCATGCCCATGGACAGCACAATCAAAATGGACGCACGGTTCAGAATATCAATGATTCGGCCAAACAGCTGTCCGTTCTGCACTTCGATGCTGAAAAAGCCCGGCGTTGCAAATGCGTTAAAAATCAGCAGGAGCGCCAGCGCAAAAACCGGCAGGAACAGATGGCTGGAGGTAATTTTCTTCCATTTTTCCATATTACACCCCTCCTGCAATCGCCGCCATGACGCGATCGGAATTGATCTCGTCACCAGTCAATTCTGCAACCTTTTTGCGATCCCGCAGCACCGCCAACCGGGTGCAGGTTCGCGTCATCTCGTCAATTTCACTGGAAATAAAGATAATGGACATCTGCTTCTCGCGCGCCAGATTGATGACCATCTTCTGGATCTCGGTTTTGGTACCGATGTCAATGCCGCGCGTCGGTTCATCCAAAATCAGCAGATCGGGCTGGGTGACCAGCCAGCGGGCGATGATCGCCTTCTGCTGATTGCCGCCTGACAGGTTTTTAATCAGCTGCTCAGGCGAGGACACCTTGATTTGCAGCATTTTAATGTACTCATCCGCAATGCGCTGCTGCTCTTTCATCGAAAGATGGCTCCACATGCCGTTCTTGGCTTGCAGACCGATGATGATATTCTCGCGCACCGAGAGGTCCCCAATGATGCCCTGCACCTTGCGATCCTCCGGGCAGAAAGCAATTTTATGTTTCATTGCATCAAGCGGCGAGGACAATTTGATTTCCTTGCCGTGCATCTTGATGCTTCCCTTTTCCGGCTTGGCCACACCGAACAGCAGTTCCGCCGTTTCCGTGCGTCCCGAACCCAGCAGCCCTGCAAAGCCGACTACTTCGCCCTTATGGATGGTCAGATCGAAATCCTTGATGCGGCCAAACGCGGTCAGCCCCTCTGCCTCAATCAGCACTTCATCGCTGACGGCGCTGGCATTCTTGCCCATGTTCTGGATGTCTCCCAGTTCCTTGCCGATCATCTTGGAAATCAGTTCGACGCGGGGGAGCTCATCAATCTCATATTCACCCACCAACTCGCCGTTGCGCAGCACGGTGACGCGGTCACACACCTCGTAAATCTGATCGAGAAAATGCGAGACGAAAATGATTCCAAGCCCCTGTTTTTTCAGGTCTCGCATCACCTCAAACAGCCGCTGGGTTTCGTTTTCATCCAGTGACGAGGTCGGTTCGTCCAGAATCAGCACTTTGGCCTGAATGTCTACCGCGCGCGCAATCGCAATCATCTGCTGCACCGCCACCGAGTAGCTGTCCAGCGTCTTGGTTACGTCAATATTGGCCAGATTGAGCCGGCGCAGCAGCTCCGAGGCACGCTTATTGATGGCCTTCCAGTCGATCCGTCCCGCTTTTTTCGGTTCCCGACCGATGAAAATATTTTCCGCAACGGTCAAGTTCGGGCACAGGTTGACTTCCTGATAGACGGTCGAAATATTATTTTTCTGTGCCTCCAGCGGACTGGATGGGGCAATTTGCCTGCCCTCCAGTTCAATGCGTCCGCCGTCCTTGGCATGTACCCCAGTCAGCACCTTGATCAGTGTGGATTTGCCCGCACCGTTCTCGCCCATCAGCGCATGGATCTCCCCTGCGCGCAGGGTGAAGTCCACATTTTCCAGTGCCCGCACACCGGGGAAATACTTGCAGATGCCCCGCATGGTCAGCAAAGCGTGTTCCGCCATCGGTTTTCACTTCCTTTTTCCTGAAATTTGCCAAAAGAAAACCACTGCCGCAGGCGGGCCGGGCGGAATGCCCGGCTCCCGCCGCGGGGTGGTTGTCATACTTTGTTCATTTGACCGAACTTAATACGTGCGGTTCGGCAGCTCCTGCTCCGCGATATCCGCCGGGAAGATGCCCTCTTCCACTTCGATGGTCGCCGGAACGTCTTCGCCGTTGACGATCTTAACTGCGGTTTCCATCAAAATTTCGCCCAGATTCGGGGTATGCTCGACCGCGCAGTTCATCTTACCCTCGATCATCGCATTGAACGAACCCTTGGCTGCGTCAATCGAAACGATCACAATGTCTTCACCGGGCTTGATGCCGGCCGCTTCGATCGCCTGAATTGCACCGAGCGCCATATCATCATTGCAGGAGAACAGGATGTCGATCTTGTCGCCGTCCGACTTGAGGAAGGATTCCATGACTTCCTTGCCCTTGGCACGGGTGTACTCACCGGTCTGCGATGCGATGATGTTGTATTGCGCTGCGTTCTGCGACTCCGACATAGCATTCTTGAAGCCTTCCAGACGATCCGCTGCAACAGAGGAGCCAACCGTGCCTTCCAGAATAGCGATTTGGAACTGGTCTCCGCCGCCGCGCGGGGTCTTGTTCTGCTCGTGCATATACTCATCGATCCAGTTAAACGCCTTCGCGCCTTCCTGCAGCGCGTCGGCCGAAATATGCGTGACATAAAGCGACGGATCTGCGGTTACGCCACGGTCAACCAGAATTACCGGGATACCTGCATCCTTGGCCTCCTGCAGCACCGTATCCCAGCCGGTTTCTACGATGGGGCAGAACGAAATTACATCAACATCCGAAGCAATAAACGAACGGATCGCCTTGATCTGGTTTTCCTGCTTCTGCTGTGCATCCGAGAACTGCAAGGTGATGCCGGCATCTTCTGCTGCCTGCTTGATATTGTCCGTATTGGCGGTACGCCATTCGCTTTCTGCACCAACCTGTGCGAAGCCCAGCACAATATCAGATGCCGACTTTTCCCCGTCCGTGCTCTCGCCTTCAGCAGAACTGCCGCCACCGCAAGCGGCCAGCGAAAGCGTCATCGCGCCTGCCAGAATAGCTGCCAGAATTCGATTTTTCTTCATCGTCTTTGCCTCTCTTTCTTTTTCCTCTTGTTTGCGCCTTTCTTATCCAGCGCCCTTGTGATGATCTTATTATAAAAAAATTTCGTGTGTTCCGAAAGCGATTGTATACCGCACTTTTTCAGGATTTTTCCGTTGTTCCTGAGGCACCGCTCTCGAAATTTCAGATATATTATCCCCGTTTTCTGTTTTTTTACGATGGCCGGTCGCTGGGCCGTGCCGGGATCTGCAACGTTACCGTCGTCCCCTCCCCCGGTGTTGACTGAATGGAAATCCCGTATTGCTCCCCATATGCCAGCTGAACCCGCTTCTGGATATTGGATAATCCGAACCCGGAACCCGCCGGACGGGCGTTTTTGATCATCTGCCGCAGCGCTTCCAGCTTTTCCGGAGGCATCCCAATGCCGGTATCGGACACCCGAACATGTAAGCGCTTGCCGGCCAGACGCACCTGTACACAGATTTTCCCGCCGCCCCGCTTGTTCTTGATGCCATGATACAGCGCATTTTCCACCAATGGCTGCAAGGAAAGCTTTTGGATTTCAAAACCTAGGGTGCTTTCCGATGCGTCAATTTCATAGGTCAAAATATCCGCATAGCGGATCTGCTGAATATATAAATAGCTTTCAATGCAGGCCAATTCTTCGCGCACCGAAACCACCGCGCGCCCTTGGCTGAGCACGACGCGGAAAAACCGGGAAAGCGATTTTACCACGCCGATCACCTTTTCCTTGTCGCCCGATTCCGCCAGCCAAATGATAATCTCCAGTGTGTTATACAGAAAATGCGGGTTAATCTGCTCCTGCATCAGCCGCAGTTCGAGCTGCTCCCGCGTGCGTGTATTTGCCTCCAATTCCTGCATCAGCAATTGCAGCTTTTCCACCATGCGGTTGAAACTGTCATTGAGGACCGTGATCTCGTTGGTACCACTACTCTCCACATACGCATTAAAATCGCCTTTGGACAGCCTGCGCGTATTTTCCACCAGCGCGTTGATGGGCGCGCTGATACTGCGGTCAATCAGAACCTGCACCAGCGTCATCAAAACCAAGACCGCCGCAATAATCCCCAAATCCGTTATGATCAACCATTTTTCTTTGGTCTGCATCTGCCTGTCCAGCTGTTCCATATGCTGTAATTCCAGATAGATATATTGATTGACCTGTTCTGCCACCAGCTCGGAAACCTCACGAATCTGCTCCAAGGTCACGTTTTGCACTGATAGATCTTCGCTTTTCCCGGACTGCTCCAGCAGCTGATCACAATACTGTTTGAGCGTCCCCATCGTGCGCTGGATAATACGCAGCTGCGTATCGCTCGTTTCGCTGTTCTTTTCCTGCATCAGCTTCAAAATGCCGTCATTGAGGTATTCCCAGTCCTCCAGCAGCACGGTCGTTTCCGGGGTCTGACGGCCAGCCACCAGATAATACGCCTCTGTCCCAATATTCTCCTTTGCCACCGGGTACATCCGGTTCGCCCGGGACACCCGTGCCGCAAGCACATGGTAATCCTTGAGGAAATTTTGTGTGGTCAACATCGTCAAACTGGAAATCACAATAATGCCTGCCACCATGAGCAGGAAACTCATCCGTATTTTGTTGCCGATACTGCGCCGTCCAAAGGACTCGGCCAGACGTTTGATCCAACTCATGCTTTATGCTCCCGTCTATACTGGCTGGGTGAAGTACCTGTCATTTTTTTGAATAACATACTGAAATAATTCATGTTTTGATAGCCCACACGCTCCCCGATATCCGAGGCGCGCAGATCGGTGGTCACCAGCAGGCGCTTTGCCTGACGGATGCGGACTTCGGTGACAAACTCACTGAAACCAACGCCATTTTTTTCTTTAAACACCGTGCTGAGATGGTTTGGGCTGACGTTCACCGCCTCTGCAACGGTGCTGAGCGACAATTCACTTTCGGCATAGTGTTTTTCCACATACCGGCGCGCCGCCTCTGCCACCGGCACATACCGATTGCCGCCCCGTTCCCCGCGCTCACGCATTACCTGTTCGCACAGCTCGCCTGCAAACGTGATGAACTCATCTACCGTACAGTCGGTGGCAATCCACCGATCCAGCACTTCGCTATCGGTCAAAACTTGCGGGATGGTCGCGCCGATCTCATCGACAAATTTTCGGATCGCAAAAAACAACTCCGTCATCAGGTAACACCGGTAGATATACGAGTGCAGGGCACCTTCCATTTCTGTCCGGTAGTACTCCCAAAACAGACGCGCACTGCCCGTTTTCCCGGTGCGCAGAAATTCCAGCAGCTCTCCACTTGCCAAAGGCTTTGCACCGATCAAGCTTCGGCTCGGCGCTGCGCTCCGATTCCCTCCCCGCCGCAAGTTGGCCGTCTGATAGGACTTATCCAAATCACTTAGCCGACGGACTGTGTCCCCTTTGAGCAGCTCCGCCTGTATTCCATACTGCGCGCAGAAGGTCCCCAGCCAATCGTCCAGCTGGTTTTCCCGCTCGGCCAGCACCTGCTCGTTTTCCACACACAGCAGATACGCAACCTGTCTGCCGTTAAATCCCGACGCCAGTGCATTCGGTGCCTGATACAGCAGCGCCTTCCATGTTTCTCCCTCCCCATCAAAGGGCGGGTCGAAATCCGCCACCACGACCCGGTACAGCGACGCAGAGATCGAAAGCGACAGCGCCTCTGCACGGCTTAATATCTCCCCCGTGCCGGACAGGAAACCACTGTACAGGCTGCTGAAAAAAATCTCGCGCCGCGCCTGTTCGAGGTTGCTTTTCTCCTGCCGTTCCTGCCGCGTACGCTCAATGCTGCCGCGCACCTTCTCCACCGCACCCAGAATGTCTTCCGCAGCAACTGGCTTGAGCAGGTATTCGCTGACACCCAGAGAAATGGCCTGCCGGGCATAATCGAACTCATTATACCCACTTAAAACGATAATCCGGGTTTCCGGCAGTTTATCTCGGATGATCCGCGAAAGCTCCAGACCATCCATAAAGGGCATTTTGATATCGGTCAAAACAATATCCGGCTTTTTCTCCAAGATCTGCGGCAGAGCCATTTCCCCGTCCGGCGCATCCCCGAGGAAGTCAATGCCGTTTTCCGCCCACGGCACATTCTTTTTGATGCTCTCCCGTGAGAGCATTTCATCCTCCACCAAAAACAGCGAAACCATAACCCGTCTTCCTTTCTTCGACAAATCTTTTATCTTCCAAGCGTACCGTTTTGCCGGACATTTGTCAAGCAAGGAAACGTCTGTCATTGGGGGACATTCCCTAAAATAAAAAAATCATCCGAACGCTTCTTCCACAAAAGAATCCGTTCGGATGATTGACATGGTTCTATTGATCCATCCTGTACCGTGCGGGCATTTCCATCAGATACGGAAGCCACGCCAATAAGAAAGCACAGGAAACGCGCCTGCCCGCTAGACCAGAAAATGCTCTGCTACCAGAATGACCAGCGGGATCGCCGGGATCGACAGTACCGTGGAGGCGCAGACATAGGCAACTGCACGGCGGTAATCGCCGCCGAACTTCTGTGCAAACATACCCGTGCTGGTCGCGACTGGCGTCGCCGCCGCAACCAATGTAATCATGGCAACCTCGCCGCGCGCAAACGGCAGCGGCAGAAAGGCTGCAACCGTCAAAAGCGGGATCGCCAACAGGCGCAGCGCCACAACTGCATACAACCGCGCGCCGCAAAACAGCTCATGCGGCTTGATTTGCGACAGGTAATACCCCAGCACAAGCATGGCCAGCGGTGTGTTGGACGCAGCAACCAGCGTTAGCGATTGATCCACGATCGCAGGCAGGGTCACGCCTGTGAAAAACAGCGCCAGTCCCACCAGCAGGGATAGAAAAACCGGGTTCAGCACAACCTTTTTGACGTTGATTGTGTCCCGGCGGCCTGATATAATAACAATACCATATGTCCATTGCAGCAAATTGACCAGAGAGGCGAACGCGACGACATAAAACGCTGCTTCGCCGCCAAATACAGCCGTCACCAGTGGGATGCCAATGAATCCGGCATTGCCAAACGCTGCGCTGAAGTTTTCGATGCGATGCCGCATACCGAACGCGATCCACGAGACCGCAATCGTTACCACGAAGGCGATAATCGCCAACACCGCGGCAATGCCAAGTGCATACAGCTTTTGCGTGCTGTATTCCGTGATATAACTGCGCACGATCACACACGGAATGACAGCATACAGCAGAATATTGGACAGATCCCGGCTGCCCTGCTCGGTCAACATGCCCAAATGGGACAGCAACAGGCCGAGCAGCATCAGCACGAACATGATGAGCGTTTGTTGAATGAGAATCTGTGTGATCATAAAATTTTTCCTGTCAGTTTGAATTAAAAAAGGGGGTTGCGGGTTGGAACTGTACCAACTCAGACAATTTGCAGCGGCAGCGCGGCTGGAAAACATGACACGCGCGGCGCAGAAGCTCAATGTGGCGCAGCCCGCTGTATCCAAGACGATCCGCCATCTGGAGAATGAGCTGGGTGTCGAGCTGTTTGAGCGCACCGGCAAGGGACTGCGCCGCACCGAAGCGGGCGACATTCTGCTGCGCTACGCCCAGCAAATCTTACAGGCCGAAGAAGACGCGCGCCGCGAAATCGCGGAAAGCGCGCAGCAGGCCGGCAGCCTGTGCATCTGTGCGCTGTCCTTAAGCGAACAAATCGGCGAGATTTTGTCCGGTTTTGCACGCGTCTGTGGGGACATTCGTTTCCGTGTGACCACAACACCCGAACAGAGCGATCTGCTGCTGGATTCCGCCGTTTCGCGCGAGGAAATCCCCGAGGATGCAGAGCTGCTCGGCAGCGAAGAAATCTGTTTGGCGGTTCCATCCTCGCACCGGCTGGCAGAACAGGGCTCGGCCGCCCTATCCGAACTGACCGAAGACTCCTTTATCGTACTGCGCAACTCGCACTCGTTCCGACAGGTGTCCGAACATATCTTCCGCACCACCGGATTTGACCCCCGCATCGCCATTGAATGCGACAGCGCACCTCTGCAAAACCGACTAATTGCGCTTGGCATGGGAGTCGCACTGGTTGCCTCCAACGCATGGCAGCATACACAACAGCAGAACAACGATATCCGCCTGCTGCACATCCGGGATGCCGACTGCCGCCGGTATCTCTATATGCAGACACGCAGCCGGTATCAGACGCGTGGAATGCGGGACTTCAAAACCTATCTCCGCCGCTTCTTCGCTGATATCCAAGATCAGGCGCCGACTTCCAGCGGTACGGTCTCGCCGTCGTAAAAACGCCGCAGGCTTTCGAGCGAACACTGCACCATATCAAATACTGCCTGATCGGTAAAGAACGCCATGTGCGGGGTAACGATGGTATTCTGGAAGGATTTGAGAATGATATAGTCGTGGTTGGTGACGCGGCTGTTATAGCTGTGGTCCACACGGATTACATCGTCTTCCCCCTCAAAGCAGTCCACGCCCACCGCGCCGATCCGGCCGGACTCAATGCCGTCGATCAGCGCACCGGTGTCGATCAGCGCACCACGCGCACAGTTGATGATCACCACACCCGGCTTCATCTGCTCGATCGCCTGCGCGTTGATCATGTGACGCGTGCTGTCATCCAGGAAAGTATGCAGCGTGATGACGTCTGCGCGTGCATACAGCTGTTCGAGCGAAACATACTCCACATTGGTCAGGTCGGCCGACGGATAGGGGTCGTGTGCAATGATTTGGCAGCCGAAACCGGACAAGTTTTCGATCACAGCCTTGCCGATCCGGCCGGTACCGATCACGCCGACCGTCAGGTTCTGCATCTCCATACCGCGCGCAGCGCCCGCAACACCCAGAGAATAGTCTGCCGTATGCGAACGGAACATGATGTATCCGACCTTCCGGATGCACATGAGCATGAGCATAACCGTGTAGTTCGCCACCGAATACGGCGAGTACCCCGCGTGTGACACACGGATACCCAAACGGGCGGCCGCTTGCAGATCGACATTATCAAAACCGATCGTGCGCAGCGCAACATAGCGCACGCCGTTCTTTGCCAGCGCCTCGAGCACCGGCGCAGACAGGTTACAGGTGCCCACACAGGACACGCCGTCAAAGCCCTTCGTCAGATTGACATTTTTCATACTTAAGCCTTCCGGCTGATAGGTCAGCGCAATATCCAGCGTCTGCGACCAGTGTTCAAAAAAGGCACGCTCGTCCGGTCGGGCGCTGAACGCCATTACTTTCATTTCCATTTTTCTCACTCCTTGATCCATTCGTGTGTCAGTTTGCCGAGAATTTCAATGCCGCGGACGATCTGCTCGTCCGTCGGAGTGGAATAATTCAGACGGAAACCGTTTGAAACCTTGCTTTCATCCGCGAGGAACGCCGAGCCGGGCACACAAAGCACACCGCGCTTGATTGCCTCACGCACAAAGGGCTGCGCGTCCATGCCGTCCGGCAGGAATGCCATCACAAACAGGCCGCCCTCGGGCTGGCCAAACTGCACCGCCGGATGGAAGGTGCGGCGCATGGTATCCAGCATGAGCTGGCACTTGGCACGGTAGATCTTACGCGATTGTTCCAGATGTGCAGCAAAATCGTATTGGTTCATGTAGGTGTCGCAGACGTACTGGAACAGCACGTTGGAATGCACGTCGGTTGTCTGCTTGGCAACCGTCAACGGCATGGTCAATGCCTTGTCGAACACAAGAAAGCCCAGACGGAACGCGGGCGCCATGACCTTGGAAAAGCTGCCCGCGTAGATCACGCGACCTTCGGTATCCATCGACTTGATCGTGGGCACATTTTCACCTGCAAAACGCAGTTCACCGTAAGGGTTGTCCTCCAGAATCGCGATGTCATAGCGACAAGCCAGTTCATACACCTTTTTGCGCTTTTCCAATGTGGTGGTAATCCCGGTCGGGTTCTGGAAAGACGGAATCGTATACAGCAGTTTGGCCTCAGGATGCGCCTTGAGCGCAGCCTCCAGCTCATCAATGTCCATGCCGTCTTGCTGCATAGGAATACCAACCAGCTTCGCGCCATACGAGCGGAAGGTGTTCAGGCAGCCCACGAACGCAGGCTCCTCTGTCAGGACAACGTCGCCTTCGTTGACCAGTGCCTTGGTGGTCAGATCGGCACACTGCTGTCCGCCCGATACAATGAACAATTCGTTTTTCTCAAAATCAAAGCCCTCCTGCGCGGCAAGATAACGCTTCATCGTCTCACGCAGCGGCATATACCCTTCGGATAATCCGTATTGCAGCATGGAAACCGGCGCTTTTTGCAGCACTTCCGTCACGATCTGCTCAATTTCCGCGCAGGGGAATGTCTCCGCAGACGGATTGCCGCCGCCGAACGAGATCATGTTCGGATCAGCGCCGAGTTTGAACAGCTCGCGGATCGCCGAGCCGTGTACACCGGATAACCGGTTAGAAATCTGAAATTGCATGTCAATACGCTCCCTGATATCAAAATAAAAAGGGCGCTGAAACCCCAAAACAGGTTTCAGCGCCTTTGCTGATGGTGTCAGTATACCAGCGTGTATGCCATTTGTCCAATAGAAAACAGCAATAACGCTATAACCAATAGGAATGTCAATGGTCGAATTCTGCTATTTTCTGCTATACAGCGGCATACAGTTGTGTTATGATAGATTAGGTTTGCACTGCCTGTGCGGCCGCAGCCATTACCTTTTCAGAAAGGACAGCGCACAGAAAGATCGTGCGTCTGCATCGGACAACCAACATGGAACCATCTCTTTCGACCGCCCGTCTGCTCGAGCAGCATACGGTGCGGCATTTGATGCTGCGTCTGGGCATCCCAGCGATGTTCGGCCAGTTTTTTAATATTCTGTACAGCATTGTTGACCGTATTTTTGTCGGTCAGATCCCGGAAACCGGCGGCATCGCGCTGGCGGCGATTGGCATATGTGCCCCGGCGCTGACCGCGATCACCGCCTTTGCCTATATGGTGGGCATTGGCGGTGCTTCTGCCATGAGCATCAGCCTCGGCCAGAAAGATCCGGAGCGCGCCCGTGCCATCCTTGGCAATGCGTTGCTACTGCTGCTCAGCATCTCAACAGTCGTAACCGTGTCGCTGCTGCTATTCCGGCGACCGGTCCTCTATCTGCTTGGATGCAGTGACGCAATGTTCCCCTATGCACAAAGCTATTTTACAATCTATCTCTGCGGCACGATTAGCTCGCTGTGCAGTGTAGGCCTGAACCAATTCCTGCTCGCACAGGGCTACGCCCGACAGGGCATGATTTCCGTGGTAATTGGTGCAGGGGCAAACCTGATTCTTGACCCACTGCTCATCTTCGGGCTGGATATGGGGGTGGCAGGTGCTGCGGTCGCGACTGTGACTGCGCAAACCTGCATGGCGATCTATGTAATCTTTCAGCTGCGCCGCCGCGATATGCCAGTTCGGCTCGGCCTGCACCCATGGCAGGGTGCGCTGTGCCGCCGCATCGTGACTATCGGCTCGATGTCCTTTCTAATCACGATTCTGGATAATTTGATCATCATCCTTCTGAATATCGTACTGCGCAAGTACGGCGGTGCGGTACAGGGTGACCGCCTGATCACCTGCGCAACCGTCATACAGAGTTTCCTGACGATCGTATTCTGTCCCGCGCAGGGTATCACCACAGGCTGCGGCACCATCTTCAGCTACCATTATGGCGCACGCAACTTTCCCAAAATCCGGCAAGCGTTCGCATACATGTTCGCACTTTGCGCACTGTATATCGGCCTGATGCAGTTGAGCGTGCAGCTGTTCCCACAAGTGTTCGCTGGACTGTTTTTGCAGGACAGCAGTCTGCACGCACTCGCCGCGAGCGCACTGCGACTATACACATTCGCGCTGATCGGCGTGGCCGTGCAATATGCGCTGGTTGACGGCCTGACCGCAATGGGGCTGGTCCGCTATGCGCTCCCTCTTTCCGTATTCCGCAAACTCGTCTATTTGGTGTGCATCTTCGTGTTGCCGCGTTTGCTGGACATTCAGTATATCTTTTTAGCAGGTACCATTTCGGATGCAATCGGTGCATCGTTCAGTCTGCTGCTGTTTTTCTCATACATCCTGCCGCGGCTACGGCGTCTGGATGACCGGATATCCTGACCTGTCCCCTGCCTACGCCTGTAAGCCAAACACTTGAACACGGGTGAACATCCAATTTATTTCTGTCCCAACCAAAGCCCTTATCAAATTGCAAGAAAGCCGCCTGTCCTTTCGGACAAGCGGCTTTCTTAGTGCATCTTCGTTTCCCGAAAGCAGCGAAACGACAACACAAACACATCTTTGGGCAATAACAGACAAGACCGAAAATCCACCCTATGGTCATGAGCGAAACCCAAGCAGTCCAAGAAGCAGCCAAACCGCTCCCCCCCGGTCAGTAAACCCGCAAGATGATCGCAAACCGAGAATTCCCGTCCGTCAAGGTCGGCCGGGAGTGGCGCACTCCCAATGCAAAGCATTTACTTTTTCTTGGAAAACAATTTATGAACAGCATATAGCATGGCGAGCTGCATCTTGCCATGTTGCGATTTGACGGACGGATTCCCGGTTACAATGCCGTTTATAAAGGTTTTTCAAAACCATAACAACTCTTTTCAAAGCCAATATGTTCGTAAAATTGGTGGGCCGCGACGCGGGGCAGGCCGGAATCCAAAATGAGCGCCCGGCAGTCGCGCGTCCGCGCGAGCTGTTCGGCGTGGTGCAACAGCGCGGCGCCATAGCCTTGACCGCGGAAGGCGGGGTCTACATACAGACTGGACACGTAACAGGTTGGCCCCTGCATCCAGAAGGTGTCGAAATAGTCACCGTGACACATGCCCCGGCAGACACCCTGATCTTCGAGAAGGAAGAAAAAGCTGTCCGGATTGGCAAGCACCCGCCGGTAGACCGCTTCGGTCTGCGCCCGGTTGTAGGTGCGGTAGGACCAAAGCTGCTCGATCCAGGCGAACGCAGTTTCAAAATCCGCCAGAGTAGCGTTTCTGCATTCCATGCGCGGCGCCCCCTTACAGGGCTTTGCGATAGATGTCCGCAATCTGCGCCTGGGTAAAGACCACCGGATTGTTGGTCACGCTGGCCGCCGAAACCTTCATGCAGTTTTCGGCCATCCACGGGATGTCGGCCTCGGTCAGGCCCAAATCGCCCAGCGTGCAGGTGAGATCGAGCTTTTGCAGCAACGTTTTCACCTGTGCGGCGCAATCAGCCGCGTCCTGACCACCCAGCAGCTGGGAAATGCGCGCGAATTTCTCGGGTGCGCCTGGATAGGATGCCTCGATGACGGCCGGCGTTAGCGCCGCCAGACCTTGGCCGTGCACGATGTCTTTCAGACCGCTGGCCGGATGCTCCATGCCGTGCGCCAGAGTGACACCCGCGGTGTTGATGACCATGCCGCCGATGGTGGACGCCATCGTGACCTTCGCCCAAGCCTCGGCGCTGGTGTCGGCGTCGGTGTAGAGATTGACCAGATTTTCGGCAATGGCTTCAATGGCGTACAGGCTGAGCGCGTCACTGAACGGCTGCGCAATTTTGGAGGTATACGCTTCCATGCAGTGGCACAGGGCGTCAAACCCGACAGACGCGAGTACCTTTTTGGGCATGGTCTGCATACACTCGGGGTCCACGATGGACGCCTTGGCGATGATGGCCGAGCAGCGCAAGCTCTTTTTGTCGCCGTTTTCCGGGTTGGTGAGCACGGCGAAGCCGTTGCCCTC
>CALWEB010000077.1 GCA_944376955.1 uncultured Agathobaculum sp.
CTGATGCAATGGGCTTGACCGAGGTGCTGTCGCTTGCGATCGCATCTATTCTGGTCAACAACTACATCCTTGTTCAGTTCCTCGGCTGCTGCTCGTTCTTCGGCGTTTCCAAGAAGACCGATACGGCCATCGGCATGGGCATGGCGGTTATCTTCGTTATGGCGCTTGCCAGTGCGGTTTCGTGGGCTGTCTGGTATTTCATCCTCGATCCGCTCGGTCTGGACTACATGCAGACCATCGCGTTCATCCTGGTTATCGCAACGCTCGTACAGTTCGTTGAGATGTTCATGAAGAAGTCGATGCCGGCCCTGTATTCCGCGCTCGGTATCTTCTTGCCCCTGATCACCACCAACTGCGCGGTGCTGGGCGCTGCCATTTCGAACATCGACAACGGCTATTCGTTCATCGGCTCGATGGTATACGGCGTGGGTGCCGGTCTGGGCTACACGCTGGCGATCGTTCTGTTCGCTTCCATCCGTGAGCGTCTGGACGCAACGGCCAAGTGCCCCAAGTGCTTTGAAGGTTTCCCGATCGCGCTGGTTTCCGCGGCGCTGCTCGCAATGTCCTTCATGGGCTTCTCCGGCCTGTCGATCTGGTAAGCAAGGGGGAAAGATAAGAAATGGATATGCAAAATATTATCTCCGCGGTCGCGGTACTGTTCATCATGGGTGTGGTGTTCGCAATCCTGCTGGGCATCGCGGCCAAGGTGTTCGCGGTCGAGGTGGATGAGCGTGTACCGCTCGTGCGTGAGTGTCTGCCGGGTGCAAACTGCGGCGGCTGCGGCTTCCCGGGTTGCGACGGCCTGGCGGCTGCGATTGTAGAGGGCAGAGCGCCGGTCAACGGCTGCCCGGTTGGCGGTGCGGCTGCAGCGGAAAAGATCGCTGCGGTCATGGGCGTCGCGGTAGAAGCCGGCGAGCGCAAAGTGGCGCACGTTTACTGCAACGGCGGCTGCAATGCGGTTGACAAGGCCAAGTATGAAGGCCTGCAGGACTGCGCTGCTGCACTGCGTGTTGCAAATGGCCCCAAAGCTTGCGCTTACGGCTGCATGGGCCTCGGCTCCTGTGTTAAGGCTTGTGCGTTCGACGCGATCCACATTGTGGACGGCGTTGCCAAGGTCGATACCGACAAGTGTGTGGCTTGCGGCAAGTGTGTCGCAGCCTGCCCGAAGAAGCTGATCAACCTGGTTCCGGAGTCCAAGAAGGTACACGTCAACTGTGTCAACAAGGATAAGGGTCCCGAGGTCATGAAGGTCTGCTCGAACGGCTGCATCGGCTGCAAGATGTGCGAAAAGACCTGTAAGTTCGACGCCATCCATGTGATTGACGGGGTCGCCAAGATCGACTACGACAAGTGCAAGAACTGCAAGATGTGCGCTAAGGCCTGCCCGAAGGGCTGCATCGAGCCGGTGCCGACCGAAGAGGAAAAGGCCAAGTTCAAGGAGATGCAGGCGAAGCAGGCGGCTGCTGCCAAGGCTAAGGCTGAGGCTGCCAAGGCTGCGGAAGCGCCCGCTGTCGAAAAGGCATCCGAGGACAAGTAATGGACTATTTGCATCCGATTTTGGATGACGCTGCTATCGCCCGCATGTCGAGCCTCGCGCTCGCCCATGTGGGCGATGCCGTTTATGAGGTGCTGGTGCGGTCGTTCTTGGCCTGCGGCGGGATGCAAACCGCCAAAAACTTGCACCGCCGCACGACGCAGCTGGTCTGCGCGCCCGCGCAGGCAGAGGCAGTGCAGCGCATCCTGCCCCTGCTCGATGAAGCCGAGCAGGAGGTCTACCGTCATGGCCGCAACGCCAAACCCAAGAGCGTGCCCAAGTCGGCTTCGACTGCCGAGTATGCGCAGGCGACCGCATTAGAGACGTTGTTCGGCTGGCTGTACCTGAAACAGCGGTATGACCGTATCAACGAGCTGTTCGGTGTGATTGCCGAGGGGTTTGAAGAAGCATAATTAAAAGAACGCGTTCCAAAAGGAATGCGTTCTTTTTTGCGGATTTGCCGATGGACGGTGCGAGAAGCAGTTGCTATACTGAGAAAAAGGGGGGCTGAGAATGACCGACCGGAAGAAAGTGGCCGCGTTAGCGGCGATTGGGGTTGTGGCACTGTGCGTGCTAGTGTGGCGGCTGTGGTATGTCCCGGCACAGGAGAGAGAACGATCCAAGCCGCCCAAGCCGCCAAAGGTGCTGCTTGAGAGCACGGGCGAGGAGGTTTCGACTGTTTCCCGCCCCCTGGGTGAGGGCATCGACCGCGATATGATGGCAGTGGTGACGCTTGCCACTGCGGAGGACAGCCTGTTCATCTATGTACCCGAGCGGTACCAGGACGAGGTGCAGGTGGAGGAGGAATACTACTATCACCGGGGCGAGGGGAAGTTGGAGATCCTGCGCGAGATGTGTGTCCTGCGCGCGCTTGAGGATGGTGGTTGGAAGCTGCCGCTCAAGCGTCGGGGGGAGCAGGCTGAGACCGCGTATTATACGATCCTGTACGGCAAAATGCAGTATGATCTGCGGGTGGAATATCCCGCACCGTAAAAAAAAGAACCGCCCGTGGGCGGTTCTTCTTTTTCGCGCCGAAAGGCGTATATAATAGAAAAAGTTTTGCTTGTCGGAACTTTTTCTCGTGTGGGGCGCATCCACACTTTTGCGCGGTGCGTCTTTCTTGTTTGCAGCTGTACGCTGCAAACGAAGTTTTTTATTCGTCTGCTTCGCGGTCGCGCATTTCTTCGCGCTTGATCTTCTGCTCGTTGACATAGACACGGTGCTGCAGGCGGCACAGCTCCTGCGCCAGCGGGTCAGGCAGGTGGATCTGGTCAAGGTCATAAGACGGTACACGCTGGCCGTCAATCTTGACCACGCGGGCTTTGATGCCGACCACGGTCGAGTTGGGCGGGACTTCCTGCAATACGACCGCATTCGCGCCGATGCGGCTGTTGTCGCCCACTGTGAACGGGCCGAGTACCTTTGCACCGGTCGAAATCAGCACGTTGTTGCCGATGGTCGGATGGCGCTTGCCGGTGTCGTGGCCCGTGCCGCCAAGGGTCACGCCATGATAGATTGTGCAGTCGTCCCCGATTTCGGCGGTTTCCCCGATGACAATACCCATGCCGTGGTCAATGAACAGACGGCGGCCAATCGTCGCGCCCGGGTGGATTTCGATGCCGGTCATGTGGCGGGCAAACTGCGAAAGCGCACGCGCAAGGAAGAAATGCTTGTGTTTGTACAGCCAGTGCGCCTGACGGTGGTAGATCAGCGCATGGAATCCCTGATAAAGCAGAAAGACCTCAAGTGTAGTGCGCGCAGCCGGATCGCGGTCACGGATCGAGCGCGCATCGTCAAGCAGCCCTTTGAAAATCATAAAACAATCATCCTATCAGAATAGTGTGAATTCGTGATACCATCCATTATAGACGCATTGCGGTGAAAATTCAAACACTACGTTGAATTCCGCGAAAAAAGTGGTATAATGTAAGAAGATTTTACTGAACGAGGGAAGAAAATTATGAAAATTACTGTCATGGGACTAGGCTATATCGGCCTGCCGACCGCGATCACCCTCGCGGAAGCAGGTTTCGAGGTCTGCGGCTTTGATGTGAACGAAAAAACGATTGAAACACTCAAGGGTGGCCACATCCATATCGTGGAGCCGGGCTTGCAGGAGGCATTTGAAACGGCTGTGGCGCATGGCCATCTGCATTTCTCCAGCGAGCTGGGCAAATCTGATGTGTTCTATATTGCGGTGCCCACGCCGTTCTATCAGGATGAGACGGGCAGCCATAAGGCTGACCTCAAATATGTCGAATCTGCGGGCCGCATGGCGGGCAAGGTGTTGGAAGCGCCCAATCTGGTGATTCTGGAATCCACCGTGCCGCCGCACACCACCGAGATGCTTGCGCGTGTGCTGTCTGAGGAGTCCGGCATCGACATGGACAAGATACACGTTGCGCACTGCCCCGAGCGCGTTATCCCGGGCAATATGATGTATGAACTCAAGAACAATGACCGCATTGTGGGCGCCCGCACGCCGGAAGCTGCGGAAATGGCCGCATCCATCTATGAAAAAGTGCTGGAAAAGGGTGTCGTTCACAAGACCGACGACCTGACCGCTGAGATGTGCAAGCTGACCGAGAATACCTTCCGCGACGTCAATATCGCGTACGCGAACGAGCTGTCGGTCATCTGTGATAAGATGGGTATTGACGTATTTGAGCTGATCAAGCTGGCTAACTGCCATCCGCGTGTCAACATCCTGACCCCGGGTGTCGGTGTCGGCGGACACTGTATCGCAGTGGACCCGTGGTTTATCTATGAGCAGTTCCCGGCGGAGGCCAAGGTCATCCTCGCCGCGCGCGAACGCAACGAGAACAAGCCGCACTTTGTAGC
>CALWEB010000078.1 GCA_944376955.1 uncultured Agathobaculum sp.
TTCATCTGTTGCCACAGCGATTTAGGAAATGCCTAAACAGTTGCAGCAGCGGGATGCGACTGCAACACCGCAGGGGATTTTCGTCCCTTTCGTCCGCTGAACAACTCCCCGTCTCAGCGGCACTTAACGCATTGCAGCCTACTCTGCTTTTTTCCGTTCTCTATTGTATCACGGTTTTACGCCTTGTCAAGACCAAAAACGCGCCGGATCGTGCGGCACACGCCATCCTCATCGTTGGAGGGGCAGATGTGCTTGGCGGCTTTTTTCAGTTCCTCATGTCCGTTTTCCATCGCGTATGACTCCCCGACTGCTTGCAGCAGCTCCAGATCGTTCATATAATCGCCAAACGCCATGCACTCGTCCGGCGTGATGTGCAGGCTCTTGCACAGCGCCCCGATCGCCAGCCCCTTGCTCATACCAGGGCGTGTCAAGTCCATCCAGTCCGTACCCGAAACCACCAGCTGCGAAGTTTCGGCAAAGTCATGAAACGCTGGGATCAGCACCTCTTCCGCGCGGTCTTTGCAGTACACCGCCACCTTGCAAACCGGCTCATGCCGGCAAAATTCCAGCAGGTCGGGCACCTGTGTGCGCCGCACGCTGTACTGCGCTGCATTCGCCAGAAACGCCGGATCGTCCGCAGTTTCGTAAAACCCGCCGTTGCGCGCCGACACAATCGCTTCCACCCCCGGCAGCGTGCGCACCAGTTCGATCGAACGGCATACCTCTTCAGCCGGCATGGCCTCAAACGAGATCATGCGTGAACCATCGCAAACCACCGAACCATTTTCGCAGATATAGACCAACTCATCCGCAATTTCACCAAACTGCTCATAGAGCGTGTAATACTGCCGCCCGGAGGCCGGGGCAAAGCGCACCCCCCGGTCCCGCAGCGTATGGATCAGGGGAAACAACCCCTCCGGCAGTTTTTTATCACTGGTCAGCAAGGTGCCGTCCATATCGGCGGCAATCAGTTTGATCGACATAACACCCAATATCCTTTCCGCAATTTGTCCGGGAAAGCGTTTTCTTTCTTACAGGAACAGGCTGCCCACCTGATAGACGACCATCGCGGCGAGATACGCCAACACGGTTTGGAACGCCGCCGCACCGAACGCCCAGCGCCAGCCGCCCATTTCCCGCTTGATGGTGGCAAAGGCCGACATACAGGGCATATACAGCAGGGTAAACACCAGGAACGAATACCCGGCTAGCGGCGTAAACACCGTGCCCAGCAGGCCGGACAGCACCGCGCTGTCCCCACCCGCGCCATACAGCACGTTCATTGTGGAGACCACCGCTTCCTTAGCGACCAAACCGGTCAGCAAGGAAACCGCCTCCTGCCACTGGCCAAAGCCGAGCGGACGGAAAACCGGCGCAATCGTCGTACCGATCACACCCAGGATGCTCTCCCCCGCGTTCTGCGCCACGGCAAGCGTGGGCGTAAAGTTTTGCAGCAGCCAGATGACCATGCTCATCAGGAAAATGAGCGTACCGGCGCGCGTGATAAAGTCCTTGGCCTTCTGCCACATGTTCAGCACCGTGCCCTTGAAGGACGGCATCCGGTAGGTTGGCAGTTCGAGGACAAAGCCCGACGAAACTTCTTTAAAGATGGTCTTTTTCAGGATAAAGCCCGCCAGAATACCCATCAAGATACCAAACACATACAGGCTGATCACCACCAGCCCCTGATGCGCGCCAAACAATGCGCCCGCCACCAACGCATACACCGGCAGCTTGGCACCGCAGGACATAAAGGGCGTGAGCATGATGGTCATGCGGCGGTCGGCGTCGTTTTCCATGGTCCGCGCCGCCATGACTGCCGGCGTGGTGCAGCCAAACCCCATCAGCATAGGCACAAACGACTTGCCCGACAGACCGATGCGGCGCAGCAGCGTATCCATGATGAACGCGACACGCGCCAAATATCCGGTATCCTCCAACACGGACAGGAAAAAGAACAGGATAACGATCTGCGGCAAAAAGCTCAGTACGCCGCCTACACCGCCAATCGCACCATCACAAATCAGGCCGACCAGCCAATCCTGCGTCCCTGCAGCTGTCAAGCCGTTGCGGATCGCAGCTGAAATCACGCCTTGGATCAGGTATTCCATCCCGTCGCCCAGCAGCGAACCGATCGGACCGAACGTACACCAGAACATCAGGAACATGAAGAATGCAAAAATCGGCAGCGCCCAAACCCGGTGCAGCACGATTTTATCAATGCGTTCGGTCAGCGTCGCCTTATGTACCTTGGGCCGCCGATACGCTGCGCGCACCACTTCTTCGATATAGTCATACAGCGCATCAGCCAGCACCATTTCCTTATCCGTCAGGTTGGCATGGCTCTGCATACCGGCTGCAATGGAGTTGATCTCCTCACGGATTTTCTTCGGGATATTGATGCGGTCCATCTGCGCCCACATCGCGGAATCGCCTTCCAGCAGCTTTGCCGCATAAAACGGCAGGCTGCACTGTCGCAGCGGCAGCGGCTGCAACTGCTCCGCCGCACGCCGGATCGCCGCACCCACACCATGCAAATATGGCGGCTGCTTGTCCGGCGCACGCATGTTATGCGCCAACCCATCCAGCAGGTTGTGCATGTTCTCTCCCTTTTTGGCCGAAATCGGCACCACCGGTACCCCCAGCCGCTCGGAAAGCGCGTCACAGTCGATCTCAATCCCCTGTGCGCGCACATCGTCCATGAAACCGAGCGCAACCACCATCGGCAGGCCCAATGCAATCAGCTGCAAAGTCAAATACAAGTTGCGCTCGATATTGGCGGCATCCACAATATTCAAAATGCCGTCCAGCTCGTTCGACAGGACAAACTCACGCGCGATGATTTCCTCCTGCGTATAGGGTGATAGCGAGTAAATGCCGGGCAGGTCCACGATGTCAATGCCCACCCCGTCGTGACAAATGTGTCCGGTTTTGCGATCCACGGTCACGCCCGGCCAGTTGCCGACATGCTGGTTGGAGCCGGTGAGCCGGTTGAACAGCGTGGTCTTGCCGCTGTTCGGATTGCCGATAATGGCAATGGTTTTTTTGCTGCTCATGCGTGTTCCTCCAGCACTATTTTTTTCGCTTCCGCGCGGCGCAGCGACAGGCTGTACCCGCGCAGCCGCACCGCAACAGGATCCCCGAACGGGGCGATGCGCTCCATCGTCACCACCACGCCTTTCGTGATCCCCATATCCAGAAAATGCCGTTTCAGCGCGCCGTCCGCCGTAATGGATGCGACCACGCCGCTCTGACCCGGCTTTAAATTATTCAGTGTTTTCATATTTTGCCCCCATGCCTTTTCCTTGAAAGGCTAGATACAATTTAATTATAAAATGGCAGTTAGCAAATGTCAACCAATGCGGACGCCGCCCGACCATCCAAATGCTACAAAAAAGACGCGCTCAAAAGCGCGTCTTTTGTCATCCGAACGTACGGGCCTCCTGCTCGCGGAACATCAAACCGAACACAGCCAGCAGCGGAACACACGTCAGCAGCAGCGCCCGCTCTCCCAGCACATCGGTCAAGCGCGCTCCGAGGGCTGCGCCCAGAATAAAGAACAAAATGATCGAATAATAATGCCGTGCCTTACGCGCAGCGTTCTGTTCCCCCGTCTGATGCCAGATCATCAGCTGTTCGGTACCCGAGCGCAAGTTACCCGTACACATGGTGGTGGCGAAAGCGCTGCCACGCACCTTGCGGAAGGTTTCCACCTGCATGGCACAGACAAACGAAATCACAATGTTGACAACGGCATTCATCTGCTGCGGCAAACACGCAACCACGGCCAGCAGAACAATCTCCGCCAGCACAATCACCTGCCGCCAGTGCAGCGTCGCATCCTTCTGATTCCGGCTTTTGCCGCGCCGCTTGACCAATTCGGCTGCCACCACACCAAACGCAAACGCCAAAATCGGCAGCAAATACGTCAGCGCGCGCTGCCATTCCCCTTCCGCCAACCTTAATCCGAACAACACGATGTTGCCGGTCTGCGCGTTGGCAAACACACCGCCGCGGCTAAGATAAGTATATGCGTCAAAAAATCCGCCTGCCATTGCCAGCAACCCGCCTAACAGCAGCGATTCGGACATCTGACCCCTTTCCTGTTGCATCTTCATTCTCCATCTCCTTCATTTCCTTCCCCCAGTATAGCAAAAAAAACCGTCCGTTTCAATAACGGACGGTTTTTCCTTTACTTATCTCCCGCGATGCGCATACGGTTGATGGCCTTTTTCAGCTTCACCTGCGCAATATCATGTTCATGTTCGCTTGCCTTCTGCTGAAGGATAGCACGGGCGCGCTCAGCGGCCTCGCGGGCACGGTTGATGTCGATCTCGTCTGCCCATTCGCAGGTGCGGGCGAGGACGACCGTCTGCTCACGCGACACGTCCACAAACCCGCCTGCAATGGCAGCGACGCGGGACTGCCCATTCTGGAAGATGGTCAGCCCGCCGATGCCGAGCGCCGCGGTATACGGCACATGGTTGGGCAGGATGCCGACGTCGCCCTGCGTGGTGCGGATGACAATCTGATCCACCTCGTCGTCATAGAAGCAGCGGTCAACCGTCATCACCTTGAGATGAAAGGTAGCCATATTATGCCCCCTTCTTCGCCTTCTCCACGACCTCGTCGATGGTGCCGGCAAACAGGAACGCCGACTCGGGCAGATCATCATGCTTGCCGTCGAGAATCTCGCGGAAGCCGCGAATCGTCTCCGAAACCGGAACATACTTGCCCTCAAAGCCCGTGAACTGCTCCGCAACGTGGAACGGCTGCGACAGGAAGTTCTGGATCTTACGGGCGCGGGCAACGGTCAGCTTATCCTCATCAGACAGTTCATCCATACCGAGGATGGCGATGATATCCTGCAAATCCTTGTACTTCTGCAGGATGGACTGCACCGCACGCGCAACCTCATAGTGGTCGATGCCGACTACGTCCGCGGTCAGGATACGCGAGGACGAGTCCAGCGGGTCCACCGCGGGATAAATGCCCATCGATGCAATATCACGCGACAAAACGACCTTCGCATCCAGATGCGAGAACGTGGTCGCCGGGGCGGGGTCGGTCAGGTCGTCCGCCGGGACGTAAACCGCCTGTACAGAGGTGATCGAACCCTTCTTGGTCGAGGTGATACGCTCCTGCAGCGCGCCCATTTCGGTTGCCAGCGTCGGCTGGTAGCCTACCGCGGACGGCATACGGCCAAGCAGCGCGGAAACCTCGGAACCCGCCTGCGTGAAGCGGAAGATGTTGTCGATAAACAGCAGCACGTCCTGCCCTTCCACATCGCGGAAGTATTCCGCCATGGTAAGGCCACTGAGCGCCACGCGCATACGCGCTCCGGGCGGCTCGTTCATCTGGCCGTAAACCAGCGCGGTCTTGTTGATAACGCCGGACTCCTGCATTTCGTTATACAGGTCGTTGCCCTCACGGGTACGCTCGCCAACGCCGGTGAATACCGAAATACCGCCGTGCTGCTTGGCGATGTTGTTAATCAGCTCCATGATGATAACCGTCTTGCCGA
>CALWEB010000079.1 GCA_944376955.1 uncultured Agathobaculum sp.
GCGCAAAATGCGTTGCGGAGGGCCGCAAGGCTGACGTATAATGACTACTGTATTTTCAATGTTCCTCGGTGAAGGAGATGATGATATGCCGCAGAATGTTTTGGTGTCTGTGCTGGGCGAGGGGGAATACTTACCCCATCTGGTGCGCGCCATTTTGGAGAAAGAGGTCATCCCTGCGCGCAACCTGTTCCTGTCTTCCAAAAATCAAGCGGCCTGCCAGGCGGCGGAAGGTTACGACGTGCGCCTGTGTGAGGATGACATTTCTGCTGTGATCAAAAGCGAGATCGTGTTGGTGGTGGCGTCCAAGCGTGAAATGCCGACCCAGCTTGCCATGATCTCCAGCAGCTCGCAGAAACGGTTGGTCGTTTCTGTTTGCGACAGTGAAAAGGTTGATCTGGCCTACCTGTCTGAGCGTATTGTCTCTGCAACCGAGTTGATTGCCGCTGTGCTGCATCGGGACGAAAACGGGAAACTGTACGCCACTTATGAGATCAGCCAGAAGGCGCGCCTGTTCCTGCACCAGCCGTGCCGCGATCTGGTGAACGCGATGTGCGATCTCATCAATGAAGCAGGCTGAGTTCTAAAATGGGAAAACCGGGAATATGCTGTTCTATGACCTTCCATGAGGGGGAGACGGATGAACAAGCAGCATATTCTCGGTTTTTTTGATGATCTGGCACGCACGCCCGCATTTCTGTTCCTGTGCGCGATGTTCTTGTGCGGTGCGGTGGCGGGTGGACTGACCGGCCTGCGCGCCTGCGAGGGGGACAGTGCGGTAGAACTGACGGCGCTTCTGGCGGAATTGCCGGAGCAGGCGTTCAAGAGCATCCTATGCGCTCTGCTGTGGATTGTACTGGCGCCGCTGTGCGCGCTGCTGCGGCCTGCACCGTTGTTCCTGTCCGCAGTGGTGGCTGCACGCGGCTTTGTGCTGGCGCTGACCATGGCGGTGGGGCTGGGGCAGCAGGAGGGAGCCCTGCTTTCCTTCGGCGCGGCGGCCCTGCCGGCGGTATTGAGCGTGCCTGCACTGCTCGCAGCCTGTGCGATGGTGTGGCAGAGCGGGGAGGCCGCGGGACGGTATTCCTTGCGTGCCTGTCGCGCCCCGTTTGTGGTGTGCCTGCTGCTGGCCATGGCAGGCGCGCTGGTGCGCGTGGCGTTTGCCGCATGGTGGAATATATAGCAACAGCCGGACGCGTTTGCGTCCGGCTGTATTTGTGTGAAACGCTACGCCGTTTCAGACATATAGGTAATCGGCCATAACGGGCTGCAACCCATGTGCCTGAATGGCCTGATAGACCTCGTCCACCGAGCGGCTGTCCGAGATCTCAAACTGCTCGTCGCCCTTGTCTTCGCCCGAATGGCCACCGATGCCAACATCCACGCCCGCAGAAATTTTGGTTGCGGCGATGCCGATGATGTGGTCGCGGAAGCCTGCGCGTTCGCGCGTAGAGATCGTGATGGATGCGAACGACATGAAGATGCGGTAGGCACACACGACCTGCAACAGCTGCGGCTCGTGGACATCCTTGGGGTTGATTTTATCGTTGTTGATAATTGGCCGCAGACGCGGGCAGGAAAATGCAATTTCCGCGTGCGGGTACTTGCGCTGTAACAGATAGGCGTGTAAGCCGGTCGCAAAGGCATCCTTGCGGAAGTCGGACAGGCCGAGGAGCGCTGCAAAGCCCACGCCGCGCATCCCGCCCATGAGGGCGCGCTCCTGCGCGTTCAGGCGGTAGGGGAAAATGCGCTTGTGGCCGCCGAGGTGCAGGGTCTGGTACTTGTCCGCGTCGTAGGTCTCCTGAAACACGGTGACGTAATCCACGCCACACTCATGCAGGTAGGCATATTCGTTCACGTTGAGCGGATAGATCTCGATGCCGATGACGCGAAAATACTTGCGCGCAAGTTTGACCGCCTCGCCGATGTATTCCACCGGCGACATCGTGCGGCTTTCACCGGTCAGCAGCAGGATCTCTTGCAAGCCGGTTGCAGCAATGGCTTGTAATTCCTGTTCGATTTCGTCCATGTCGAGTTTGGCGCGACGGATTTTGTTGTGGCAGTTAAAGCCACAGTAGACGCAGTAGTTTTCGCAGTAGTTGGCGATATACAGCGGCGTAAACATCTGCACCGAGTTGCCGAAATGCTTGCGCGTCTCCATCTGTGCGCGCTGCGCCATCTGTTCGAGGAAAGGCGCGGCGGCGGGGGAAAGCAGGGCGGCGAAATCCTCCGGTTGGAGTACGTCGCGGTTCAACGCGCGCTGTACATCGGCGGCGGTATAACGCTCGGCGTCGTATGCGTTCATGCGGGCGATAACCTCGTCCTGAATCTCCGAGCCGATGTTATCCATGCCTGGCTGATAGGCCATGTGATCGGTCTCGGCGGTGATATATTTGGCGGAGATAACCTCCGACTTGGGTTCATGCATCGCTATCATCCTTTCTTGGTTTATGCCGCCTGCGAGACGGCGGGAATGGTGCCGCTGCGCGCAAAACAGGGTTCTGGCTTCCGGTTGCCACCCAGCTCCCTTGGCGCAACAGCAAGGGCGGCTGCCACCCCAGAGCCGATGCCTGCTGCGGGCAGGGTTTCGTTTCCGCAGCCGAAGGCTGCGTTTTAGTCCCGCAGGAAGCCCGTCAGCGGGGAGGATGCGGACGCGCTCTCCCGCACGCGGCCAAGGCCGGCCAGATACGCTGTGCGGCCTGCTTCGATGGCCTTTTTGAATGCTTCTGCCATTGCCGGGATGTCGCCCGCGGTGGCGATTGCAGTGTTCGCCATGACGGCGGCGGCGCCCATCTCCATCGCCTCGCACGCCTGCGACGGACGGCCGATGCCCGCGTCCACAATAATCGGCAGGTCAATCTCGTCGATCAGGATCTGGATAAATTCGCGCGTGGCCAGTCCCTTGTTGGTGCCGATCGGCGCGCCAAGCGGCATGACGCAGGCAGCGCCTGCATTCACCAGATCGCGCGCAACATTCAGGTCGGGGTACATGTACGGCATGACGACGAAGCCTTCTTTTGCGAGAATTTCGGTCGCGCGGATGGTTTCCTGATTGTCGGGCAGCAGGTACTTGCTGTCGCGCATGATCTCGATTTTGACAAAGTCGCCGCAGCCGACTTCGCGCGACAGGCGCGCGATGCGCACCGCTTCGTCCGCGTTGCGCGCGCCCGAGGTATTGGGCAGCAGCGTCACGCCCTTGGGGATGTAATCGAGGATGTTTGCCGTGCCGCCCTCGTTAGCGCGGCGCAGTGCCAGTGTGATGATCTGCGCGCCTGCATTGTGTACGGCGGCGTTGATCAGGTCGAGCGAATACTTGCCCGACCCCAGGATAAAGCGGGAGGTAAATTCGTGCCCACCCAGAATCAGCTTATCTTCCATTTCGTTTTGTCTCCTTTGTTCCGTGTGATGGGTGCTTACGGTTCGGTCTGTCCCAGCAGCAGCCGCAGCACCATAGTGGCCTGCTGCGCGGCGCAGAGCGCAACGCGCGGCGCCATCAGACCGATGCCGTCTGCGATGTCGCTTATTCCGTCGCCGCAGACATACAGATGCCCAAAACGGCGCTCGGTGCGCATGAGGTTGGCCGAGCCATACCCTGCCATGCCGCTGCCCGAAACAATGGGCGTATCCGGCAGGCGTTCCAGCAGGGTTTCGGTCAGCATGGCCTTCTGGTCGGCGCGGTCGAATGCCTCACAGACCACGTCACAATCCGCAAACAGGCGAGCGGCATTCGTCGGGATGATGCGCTCGGTGTGCGGTTCGTATTGCAGATAGGGGTTGATCGCTTCCAGTTGTTCCAGCAGCGCCAGTGTTTTGGGTACACCGATCTCTTTCATCGTGTAGTGCTGCCGGTTGAGGTTGCTCACCTCCACTGTGTCAAAATCGACCAGCACCAGCCGTCCCACACCCAGCCGCGCCAGATGCACAGCGATGTTGGAGCCAAGCCCACCCAGCCCCGCGATGCCGACCGAAGCACGGTCGAGTTTTTGCTGGATATCTGCGCCGTGCCGCTCGACCAGTGCATTGTGCAGTTCTTCTTTGGTCAAGTACATGGCTTCAGCCCCCGCCGACAAACTGCACGATTTCCAGAACGTCATCGGCGTGTAGTTCTTCTTCGGCAAACCGTGCGCGCGGCACGATCTGTCCGTTTTTCTCCACGGCAACACGCTGTGGGTCGTGCCCGCGCTGCTGCAATAGCTGCTGTATGGTCATTCCGGGGGAACCTGTATAGTCCTCTCCGTTGATCCGCATAAAATCCCTTCCTTCTGGCAATAAAAATACCCCGGTTTCACCATGCGGTAAAACCGGGGCATAAATGTTTTTGCGATGCGACAGCTTCCCTACGATGGTGCTAACCAACAGGTTCAAAAGGTTAGGCTCTCGCCCTCTCAGCCACTCATCGCGGCACCCTTGCTTGTAAAATAAGTATAGACCTGCGGAAAATGGTTGTCAAGACGCAAATTTTTTGCTAAAATAAAAGAAAACAAATGTTCGACTGGAGGGGATGCCGTGGATCGCACGATTCTGCACTGTGACTGCAATTCGTTTTATGCTTCGGTTGAGACGCTGCTCGACCCGACGCTGGCCGACGGGCCAAGCGCGGTCTGCGGCGACCCGGACAGCCGCCATGGCATCATCCTTGCCAAAAACGAAAAGGCCAAGGCATTTGGTGTGCAGACCGCGGAAACCATTTGGCAGGCCAAACGCAAATGCCCGGATCTGCGGCTGGTTGCGCCGCATCGCGAGGAATACGTCAAATATTCGCGCCGCTGCAATGAGCTTTATCTGCAATACACCGATCTGGTGGACCCGTTCGGGATTGACGAGTCCTTTCTGGACGTGACCGGTTCGATGCACCTGTTCGGCACAGGTGAGCAGATTGCGGACGAACTGCGCCGCCGGATGCGCGAGGAGATCGGGCTGACGATTTCGGTCGGGGTGTCGTTCAACCGCGCGTTTGCCAAGCTCGGCAGCGATTACAAAAAACCGGATGCAACGACCGTCTTTTCGCGGGAGAATTTTCACGAGCGTGTCTGGCCACTGCCCACTAATACGCTGCTGTACGTCGGCAAGCGCGCCGCCGCGCGGCTGGACGGACTGGGCGTACACACGATTGGCGATTTGGCCGCGTGTGAGCCTGCATTTCTGCATGGGATTTTCGGAAAGCAGGGGGATATGCTCCTGCGGTATGCCCGCGGCGAGGATGACGAGCCGGTGCGTTCGTTTTATGCCGAACGCGAGGTCAAAAGTGTGGGCAACGGCATGACCTTTGCACACAACCTGCTGGGGGAGGAAGAGTGCCGCATGGGCCTGACTGCACTGTGCGATAACGTCGGCCGCCGCCTGCGGGCGCGCGGGATGGTGTGCCAGACCGTGCAGTTGATCATCCGCGATCCAGAGTTTCACAACCGCTCGCGGCAGATGACACTCGAGCAGCCGACGAATTCCACCCGTGTGCTGTTTGAAACCTCACTTGCTTTGCTGCGCGCGCATTGGACAATGGACAAACCGGTGCGGCTGCTGACTGTTACGGCGGCGAACCTGCTGCCGGAAAAGCAGGCCTGCGAACAGCTTTCCTTGTTTGACAGCCCGCAGCAGACACAGACGCGTCACAAGCAGCAAAAGCTGGATCAGACCGTGGACGCATTGCGGCAAAAATTCGGGAAAGGGTCGGTCATGTTTGCCAATTCGGTGCGGAAAAACGGAAAATCAGACCGAAAAGAGGAAAAGCAGCCGTGAATTGGTTCACGGCTGCTTTTTTGTCCACGCCTGCCGCAGCAGGGCGGCGGCTTGGTCGATGCGGCGCTCGGTCAGGCCCGCGTAGCCCAACACCAGCGTTGCCTTGGGTGGTTTGACCGGCGGGGTGTAATAAGCCGACAGGCCGTACACCCGCACGCCGACGGCGGCCGCGCGTTCGATCAGCTCCTGTTCGAGCATCCCGTTTCGCATGTGCAGCAACAGATGCAGTCCCGCTTCCGAGCGCGAGACCTCGTGCGGCAAATCAGCCAGTTCGCGGTCGAGCGCGGCTAGCAGCGCGTCGCGCCGCGTCTGATACACCTTGCGTCTGCGGCTGATGTGCCGTTCGAAAGCGCCTGTGCGCAGAAAAGCTGCAAGTGTGTGCTGCTCGAAGCTGGGCACGGTTGAGGAATAGAGTGAAAACCGTTCGCGGTAGCGTGCCATCAACGCGTCAGGCAGCACCAGATAGCCGATGCGCAGGCCGGGCGCAAGGCTTTTGGCGAAGGTGTTGACATAGACGACCCGACCAGCGCGGTCGAGTTCGCCTAGCGCGGGGATGGGGCGTGAGGCATAGCGGAACTCGCTGTCGTAGTCGTCCTCGATGATATAGCGGTCGGGCGCGGCGGAAGCCCAGCGCAAAATTTCCAGCCGTCGTGCTACCGGCATGACCGTGCCGAGCGGGAAGTGGTGCGAGGGTGTTAGGTAAACGGCCGAGGCGTCGGATGCAGCCAATGCGTCCGCGCGCAGGCCACTTTTATCCAGCGGCAGCGGACGCACCGCAGCGCCGTTTGCGTCGAAAATTTGGTATAGCTTACGGTAGCCGGGGTTTTCCAGCCCGTAGACACGGCCGCGCCCCAAAAGCTGGATCACTAAGTGCATCAGGTATTCCGAGCCGGCACCGACCAGAATGTTGTCGGGCGAAACGTTGATGCCGCGGAAGTCGTACAGATACCGTGCGATCTGCTCACGCAGTTCGACCGCGCCGCAGGGATCGGTCGCGCGCAGCAGGCGGTCGGAGTATTCACTCAGCACGCTGCGGCTGAGCCGCGCCCAGGTAGAAAACGGGAAGCAGCCGTTGTCCACAATGTTCGTGCGGAAGTCATAGGGGCAGTCGTCCGCGGGCGCGGGCTGCGGGTGGACAGCGGCGCGGGGCGTTTGCATCTGTGCGGGCACCGCCAGCTGCCGCTGCACGAAATAACCGCGCCGCGGCTCGGAGGCGATGTAGCCCTCGGCCAGCAGCTGGCCGTAGGCGGTCTCGACCGTGATCTGGCTGACATGCAGGTTGGCGGCCAGCTGCCGCTTGCTGGGCAGTCGGTCACCGCCCGCCAGCGCGCCCGACATGATATCCGCGCGCACCGCGCGGTAGAGCTGCTCATACAGCGGTTGATGGCTGTCTGGATCTAGATGATAGGTGAGCATGGGATGGCCTCCTCGGTAATACACGCCTGCAAGAAGAAAAAACCCTCCAAACTGGCATTGCTGTTTTTAGCATACCAGCATGGAGGGGTA
>CALWEB010000080.1 GCA_944376955.1 uncultured Agathobaculum sp.
CCACCTCGTCCGCGCGGGTGGTTTTCAGATATTCCAGTTCTTCCTTATAAGCGTCCAGGCTCTCCTGGGTCAGTTTGATTTCTTTTGCCATGATTGCAAACCCTTCTTATTTCATAGGTTCAGCGGCGTGCCGCGCCGCCGTACAGTACTCCTTATTATAGGTAACGTTCGCCGCGCTGTCAAGCGAACAAGTGCATTTTTGCACATTTTCACCGATATCGCACAGCGTTATCCCAGAATTTCGACCGCTTTTTGCAGCTGCGGATCGTTCTCCGGCGTGAGGAAATAGAAGTCCGCAGACTGCGCGTCGGTCAAATTGACTTCGACATCCGGCGCAATGCCCACACCCGCCAGATTGTTCCCATGGGGGGTAAAATACTCCTCCACCGACAAATTGAGCGCCGACCCATCGGACAGCTCAAAGGTCTGCTGGGCGCGTCCCTTGCCCGTAGTATGCGTGCCAACCAGTGTCGCCCGGCCGTATTCCTGCAAGGCGGCAGCAAAAAACTCGGCTGCCGAAATACTCTGGTCATCCACCAACACTGCAATCGGCAAGTCAATCATATCCGCATCCGATTCATACACGGTTTCACTGCCGCTCTTGGTGCGCAGCGTCATGATTGTACCCTCAGGCAGCAACGGGTCGAGCATCTCGCTCATTTCTTTGACACGCCCACCGCCATTATGCCGCACATCCAGCACCAGCGCCTGCGCACCATCCTCTATCAATCCGTCCAACACCTGCTGAAACTGGTCCGCCACCCCCACATGGAAGTTTTCAATCCGCAGATACCCGATTTTCCCCTCCAACATTTGTCCCCACGCCATTTTCTGAGTCACCAGCGCGCGTTGCATGGTCACCTGCTGTACGGTACCGCCTTGCGTCTTACAGAACGACACAGCCACTTCCGTACCTTCTTCGCCCTGGATCGCGTCAATGACCGCGTCTGCACCGTCTTTTTCCACCGTCAGCCCTTCCGCACCAACAATATAATCCCCCTTTTCGATACCGGCCTGCGATGCAGGCGAATCGTCACACACAATGCAGACCCGGACACCGTCATCCCCGCTGATGACCGTTACGCCGATGCCGCAGCCCTTGCCTTCGCTGCTCAGCCGATAGGCCTCATACTGATCGGCCGGGATGTAGGTAGACCACTGATCGCCCAGCCCCGTCACATAGCCGACCGCCGCATAATCCGCAACCGCCTCTTCATCCATATCGCCAATATACTGCTGTGCTGCGATGCGGTCGATTTCCCGCAGCTTGGTTTCCACGGCAGCAGTGCACCAGCCGTTTGCCGCATAGCATCCCAAAACAGATGCCGCCGCCGTGGTCAGGCATAGGAAAAGTGCCGTTCCCACCGAAATTTTCTGTTCCCGCAATCCAAACATCTGGTTCCCTCCAAACAGCAAGGGGAGAGCGAACGCCCTCCCCTTTGGTCATCGTATTAAGTAAAGCTGAAGAAACTCTTGGGGTCAACCGTCGAGCCGTTCTGATATACCTCAAAGTGCAGGTGCGGGCCGGTCGAGTTGCCGGTCGAGCCGACGTAACCAATTACCTGACCCTGCTCCACATACTGGCCCACCGACACCAGAATCGAAGACTGATGACCGTAAGCAGTCATCGTACCGCCGCCATGGTCGATAACCGTATAGTTACCATAACCGGAAACCCAGCCTGCCGTGGTAACCGTGCCGGATGCCGCCGCTAGGATCTCCGCACCGTAGCTTGCCGGGATATCCTCGCCAGCGTGGAACTTGACCGTGCCGTAAATCGGGTGGACACGGTAACCGTATACGCTGGAAGTCGTCGTGCAGCTCGGGGTCGGCCAGACAAACGTACCACTGTACGGCACGCCGCCCGCTGCCGCCGACTGCGCGGACAACGCTGCGATCTGGTTGCTGACATCCTGCATTTCGTTGGAAATGCGGTCATACTCCGCTTCGCTCTCTGCCTTATAGGCTTCGATGCTCTCCTGCAGCGCTGCCTGCTCGGCTTCGCTTGCGGCCAACTCATCCACCTTATAGCTCAGGTTTTCCTGATATTCCTTCTGGTCATCCTGCGTATCCTGCAGTTCTTGCTTTTTCTGTGCAATGTCTTCCTTTGCCGCAGTATACTCCGCAACAATCTTCTTGTTATCCTCCATGATTGCCGTGATGATTTCCATGCGCGACAACAAATCCGAGAAGCTGGAGGAATTGAGCAGCACTTCCAGATAGCTGGAATCGCCCTGCTCATAGGTGGTGCGCACGGTCAGGGCAAACTCCTCTTCCTTCTGCTCCAACGCAGCCTCTGCCGCCTTCAGTTCCGTGGTCTTGACGTCAATCTGCTCCTGCAGGCGGTCGATATAGGCCTCAACCGTGGAGATTTCCTCCTTGGTCAAGTCGATTTCGCTTTGCAGCGCCGCGCGCGTCGCTTCCACATCGCTGGCCTGCTGGGTCAATTCTGCAATCTTTTCTTTGACCGCTGCCTTCTCATCCTCCAGAGAGGACAGCTTATCCTGCAATTCGTCTACATCTTCCGCCGCGCCTGCGAACGTAAGGCCGGTTGCCAGCATGGATGCCAGCAAAGCAATGACGAGGATGCCGGCAATCGCACAGGAAATCAGCCGTGTCGTCCGTTTTTTCATCATAATGGTATTCGCTCCTTTGCCTGTCGCCAATGGGTCACACATTCATAAACTTACGGATGCTCGTCACCGAACCGCCGATGCCAAACAGCACACTGGCCCCCAGATATACGCCCAGCACCAGCCAGCGCAATCCGTCAAACGGGAGGATGTGGAAATACGGAATCACACCGCTTGCGATGTTGGAAAGCTCAGTATACAGCCCCCACTCCGCCAAAAACGCCAAGCCGCCTGCCAGTAAACCCAGCACCATGCCTTCGATCACGAACGGCCAACGGATGAACCAGTTGGTCGCGCCAACCATCTTCTGGATGGAGATTTCCTCCCGGCGCGCAAACATGGCCAGCTTTACAGTATTGGAAATGATGAAGATCGAGATCACAGCCAAGCCAACCACCATCGCCAGCGCAACGATATTGAACACACGCTGAATCTGAATCAGTTTGGAAATCACTTCTTCATCCGCACGGATATAATCCGTTCCCTCCACCGCAGAGATCTGCTCAATCGTCTCCTCCGCCAGCGTCGGATCCTTCAGAGTAAAGATGAAGCTGTTTCGGAGCGGATTGTTCGCGGAATTATAATTATCCAGAATGCCTGCGTCCTCGCCCAGCTCTTCACGGTATTTCTCCAGTGCCACATCGCGGTCTTCAAACTCGATCGTGGCGATATTGTCGATCCTGTTAAACTCCGCACCGAGCGCTTTTGCTTCCCGTGTGGTCAGGCTGTCGTCAATAAAGACCACAATTTCGTTGGACTGCTGCAATTCCTGAATGCTCAAATCAATATTATACGCAATCAATGTCACGGTTCCTGTCAAAAGCAGACAGGCGATCATGATCAGCACCGCCGCAATCGACATAAACCCGTGCTTGAAGATATTGCGGAAGCCTTCCTTCCAATAGTAACCAAAACTTCTCATAACTGATAGTACCCACCTGTCTGGTCGCTGACGACCTCGCCCTTGTCAATCATAACAACGCGCTTCTCAAACTCGTCCACCAGACCTTTTTCGTGTGTAACGATTAGTACGGTGGTGCCCAGTTCATTGATTTTTTCAAACAGGGTCATCAGTTCGAGCGAACGCGCGGGATCGAGGTTGCCGGTCGGCTCGTCCGCGATAATCAGCCGCGGGTTATTGACCAGCGCACGCGCAATGGCGACACGCTGCTGCTCGCCACCGGAAAGGTTCATAGGCTTGATCTGCGCCTTGTCCGACAGGCCAACCAGATCGAGCACATACGGCACGCGTTCCTTAATCGCCTTGCCCTTTGCACCAATCGTGCGCATCGCAAACGCGACGTTTTCATACACTGTTTTGTTGTTGATCAAGCGAAAATCCTGATATACCACGCCCAGCGTACGGCGCAGGTAGGGGATCTGCCGTTTTTTCATCTCCCCCACATTATAATTGTTGACCAGCACGCGTCCTTCCGTCGGGCGTACCTCTGCGGTCAGAAGCTTAATAATCGTTGTTTTGCCGGAACCAGACGCGCCGACCAGGAACACAAATTCCCCTTCGTCTACGCGCAGGTTGGCTTTATTCACCGCACGGGTACCGTTATCGTACACCATGGTGACGTCGTTCATCCGTATCACAGGCATTCCTCCCCGGAGCCAAATGGAATAACAAAAGGCAAAGGTGCATGCAAATCATACACCTTTGCCTATTATAACAGATTTTCCTTGCCGACGCAAGACGACAATCACTGCCATTTCCCCTGCGCAGCCGCATTTTTTCATAAAAATTTTGTGAACCACCGTGCTTAGCGGACGCCTTCCTCCCTGCTGGCCAAGTACTTGCGCACCATGAGCGCCACCTTGAACACGATTGCGTGGTCAAATTCGCGCAGATCCAAACCGGTCAACTTTTTGATCTTTTCCAAACGGTAAACCAGCGTATTGCGGTGTACAAACAGCTTGCGCGACGTTTCCGACACATTCAGGTTGTTCTCAAAGAACTTCTGGATAGTAAACAGCGTCTCCTGATCGAGCGAATCGATCGACCCCTTCTTGAACACCTCGCTGAGGAACATTTCGCACAGCGTAATCGGCAGCTGGTAGATCAAACGGCCGATACCCAGATTTTCAAAGCTGATAATATTCTTTTCTGTGTCAAACACGGCACCGACCTCGATAGCGGTCTGCGCTTCCTTAAAGGATTTGGCGATATCCTTCATCTGTGAGGATACCGAGCCGATACCGATCAGGCTCTTAACCGACAGTTCGCTGAGCAGCGCCTCTTCGATCGACGCGGCAATCTTGGCCAGATCCTTGACCTCGCTGCCTGCCTTCACTTCCTTGACCACCACGATATCGGTCTCGGAAATGTGCAGCACAAAATCCTTCTGCTTATCCGGGAACATGCCGGTCACCACGTCAATGGCCGCCACATCTGCTGGCATCTGCTGCCGCACAAGAAATACCACACGCGGCACATCGTTGCCAAAATGCAGCTCGCGCGACTTAATATAGATATCGCCCGGCAGAATATTGTCCAAGATGATGTTTTTGACAAAAGTGGCTTTGTCGTGCTTTTCGTCGTACAGAGTCTTGATATTGTTGATTGAAACAGCCACCAGCGAGCAGATACTGCGTGCCAGTTCGTCCTCACCCTGCACGAAAACGGCGTATTCCAGCCGGCTGGACCGGTCGCCCGTCGTATGGTAGGTATAACCGCCAAAGCGAACCAGTTCCCCTGCAAAGCCCAGCTCAGTGATCGCTTCCTCCCGCATTTCACCAATACGGGGCAGATCCGTACACGCCACAACCGCACCGCTTGCATCCACGATACCAATGGTACGGTCTACCGTGTCCTTCATCTGCAAAACAATCGACTGGAACAATCTTGAAGCCATTTCCATCACCTTTCCCGTATTTCCCTTTTCTCCGGCGTTTTTCACACCATGCCGCGGCCGCGTCCGGCCAAACCATTTGCCGTATTCCCGACATTGTTCACAAGAACACCCTATGTTCCCTGTGCATTTTAAGACATTATATCATAGTCTTCTACATTTTTGTACAAAAATTTAAAAAATTTTTGTCGATTTTTAGATACTCTCTTGTGTCGGCTGCTGCAACAGTGCCAACTCCTGCTCGGTCAGTGGACGGAACGCACCTGCCGCCAGTTCCGGATCGAGCTGCAATCCGCCCATCTGCACGCGGCGCAACTGCACTACTGCACCGCCCACCGCAGCAATCATGCGTTTCACCTGATGGTATTTTCCCTCCCGCAGGGTGACCCGCACGCGCTGCACATCGCCCCCAGCAAGCGGCTCCAACCGGGCGGGCAGACACACCGTCCCGTCTTTGAGCGCCAAACCGGCTGCAAAGCGTGTAGCGGCATCCGGCAGGAGGTCTCCCTCCACCACAGCTTCATATACCTTGTATACATGCTTAACTGGACTCATCAGCGCATGGCTGAGCGCGCCGTCATCAGTCACGATGAGCAGCCCTTCCGTGTCCTTATCCAAACGGCCAACCGCAAACAAGCCGCGCCGCATTTCCTCCGGGAAAAGATCGAGTACGGTATCATGCCGCGCATCCCGGCTGGCGGTAATCACCCCCGCCGGCTTGTTGAGCATATAATACCGCTGCGCCTGATACTGCTGTACTTGTCCATCCAATGCGACCTGCGCATTGTCCGCATCCACTTTTGCCGCGGGATCGCGCTCCACCGTGCCATCTACCTGCACGCGGCCCGCGCGGATCATCACCTGTACTTCCTTGCGGCTGCCGCAATTCAAATGCGCCAGCAACTTATCCAATCGCATCCGTGGCATTTTGTCTCCCCCGACAATTCATTCCTTTTAATAGCATATCACTTTTTCGCAAATTGCACAATAGGGAATTGCAGAAAAAGTGCATTCCCCTCAATTCTATCCATAGATAAGAAAATCTGACTTGCACTTTTTTGTAGAATTGCACAGTGAACGGTGCACTCCGCCAATCACGCGAAGCGCACCGTTCACCAGTACTTTTGATTACTCTGTTGGAGCAGTGGTTTCGGGCATTTCTGTGATGCCATGCACAAAACCGTCCGTCTCTGCGGAACTGATATCGGCCGCAATCAACTGATTGCGCCGAATGAGCAGGTTTGCGGTCACCCCTTCTTCCCCGGTTGGGTATTCGGTCAGCTCATAGGTATAGAGTGTGGCGCGCTTCCCCTGATAGGGCGCGAGATCCAACCCCTGTCCCAGCTGGATGGCATTGTATGCCTGATACGTATCGTCGAATGTTTTGGGGATCTGAACCTCGCGCTCACTGCGCGGCTCGGGGTTCACCTTCCACCCATAGCTCTCCAGCAGCGCCACGCGCTGCTCATTGTTTTTCAACTTGCTGTTCAAATCAATTTCCCCCGAAGCGGCCTGCGCATCCATCGTCTCCGCCATCGGCACAAACCATGTGACACCCAATACAAGAGCGCCCACCACGAGTACGCCCGCCACCACTTTTTTCACCGACACCTTGGCTGCAAAAACGATCATGCTATCGCCCCTCCTGCTTTTGCTTTATCGTATGCAGGCAAACTGCCGGACAGAACCAAAAACAAACGCGCAGGACTGGAACCTTTGTTCCAATCCCGCGCGTTGCAAAAAAATTCGTCTTTATCCTACAATCTGAGACGCGATTTCATCCGCCAGCGCCTCAAGCGCACCCAACTGATTGTCTGCCAGCGAGGACTTGAGCGCCACGGTGTTCTCCAGAATGGTCATGTTTTTCATGCCCTCCAGAATCGCCTTCATGTGACGACCGGAAACCGGTGCCCATGTTCCGTTCTCCAGCAGCGCTACCGTACGGTTTTGCAGGTTCAGCGCCTTGATGTCATGTAGGAATGCCTCCATACGCGGCTGCAAACCGCCGTTGTAGGTCGGCGCAGCCAGCACCAGATGGCTGCAGCGGAAGCTTTCCGCCACCAGCTCGGATACATCCGTACCGGATACGTCATACATGGTAATATTGTGTACACCCTTCTCAGCCAACATACTGGCCAGCACATTGGCGGCGTTCTCGGTATTGCCGTACATCGTGGCATAGGCGATCATGACACCCTTATCCTCCGGCTCGTAGGTGCTCCACTTCTGGTACTTCTCCATCAGCAGCCCCAGATTGCCGCGCCAGATCGGGCCATGCAGCGAGCATACCATTTCGATATCGAGCGCCGCAGCCTTCTTCAGCAGCGCCTGCACCTGCGCGCCGTATTTGCCGACGATATTGGTGTAATACCGCCGCGCATCATTCATCCAAACGCTGTCAAACACCAGTTCATCATCAAAAACATTGCCAGCCAGTGCACCGAATGTACCAAACGCATCTGCCGAGAACAGGATTTTACTCGGCTCGTCATAGGTGACCATAACCTCCGGCCAATGCACCATCGGTGCCATCAGGAAGTGCAGCGTATGGCGGCCGGTAGAGAGCTTGTCCCCCTCCGCGACAATCAGCGCACGCTCCTTCATATCCTCGGCATAGAACTGCGCGAGCATACCCAGTGCCTTCGCACTGCAAACGATTTTCGCATCGGGATAGCGGTGCAGCAGCGCGACGATCATGCTGCAATGATCCGGCTCCATATGGTGGACCACCAGATAATCCAGCGGACGGCCCGCCAGTGCAGCGGATACATTTTCATAGAACTGACGGCTGATCGAGTCGTCCACCGTATCAAACAAAACCGTCTTTTCATCCAGCAGCAGATAGCTGTTATACGAAACGCCACGCGGGATCGGGAACAGGTTTTCAAACCGGCTCAGGCGGCGGTCACTTCCGCCGACATAAACGAGATCATCCTGGATCTTTCTGATCGTGTGCATCGCAAGAAACCTCCGTATTTTCTTGATTTGTTAAAATTATATCATATATTCCGCCGTCCGTCTACCCTGCCGTGCGCTGCTAGGCAACAAAAAACCGGCTGCCGAAACAGCCGGTTTTTGACAAAATCAATGGATTATTCCTTATTGAGCGCATCCAGCCTTGCCTTGTTCTCGGCAATGACCTTTTCCTGCACCTGCGCGGGTGCTTCGTCGTACCGTTCAAACTTCGAAACGAACGAACCGCGGCCCTGCGTCATCGAACGCAGTGTGATCGCGTAGTCGGACAGTTCTGCCATCGGGCACTCGGCCAGAATCTCCTGTTTACCGCCCTCGATCGGGTTCATGCCCATGATACGACCGCGGCGTTTGTTCAGATCACCGATAACATCGCCCATGTAAGCGTCGGGTATAACGACCTTCATCGAGCACACTGGCTCAAGCAGAACCGGGCTTGCCTGCGGGATGCCCGCCTTGTACGCCAAACGCGCCGCCATCTTAAAGGACAACTCATTGGAGTCTACATCGTGGTACGAGCCGTCGAGCAGGGTGGCACGCAGGCCGACCAGCGGATAACCCGCCAGCACGCCGTGTTCCATCGCCTCGCGGATGCCCTTATCCACCGCCGGATGGAAGTTCTTCGGAACCGAACCGCCAAAGATCTTCTCCTCGAACAGGTAATCGCCCTCCGGATACGGTGCAAATTCCATCTTGACGTGACCGTACTGTCCATGGCCGCCAGACTGCTTCTTATGCTTGCCTTCGACCACAACCGTCTTGCGGATCTTCTCACGATACGGCACGATCGGCGGCGTGAGTGCCACTTCTACGCCGAACTTATCCTTGAGCTTGGAGCAGAGTACATCGAGATGGATGTCGCCTGCGCCCGAAATGGTATGCTGCTTGGTTTCCGGATTGAATTCGGTCTCAAAGGACGGATCCTCGTCGTGCAGACGAGCCAGACCTGCGGAGATCTTTTCTTCGGCACCCTTCACCTTGGGGGCAATGCCCTGCGTGTAGCACGGCGGCGCAAACTCAATCGGCTCGAGTTCGACCTTGCGCACGCTCAACGAAAGCGTATCACCGGTCTTGGTGGTAACCAGCTTGGAAACCGCACCGATATCGCCACAACCGACAACCGGCACTTCCGTGGTCTTTTTGCCACAGACCGTGTAGATGTGACCCATTTTTTCGTTGGCATCGGCACGCTTGTTGACCAATGTCATATCCTGCTTGACCTCGCCCGACATGACCTTGAAATAGGAGAACCGGCCGTACTGGTCGGCCACCGTCTTGAATACAAACGCGCAAGTCGAGCCGTTGGGCGTGCAGTTGATCTCGATCAGCTCACCCTTCTCGTCCTCACAGATTTCCACCGGCTTCTCGTCCGGGGACGGCATGTAGTCTGCAATGCCCTTCAGGAGCGCATAAGAACCGATACCGGTGACCGCAGTGCCGCAGAATTCCTGCTCGATAACCAAATCCTTGACGCCTTGGCGGATGCCGGCAATCAGCTCTTCATCCGAAAATTCCTCGCCCGCAAAGTAGCGCTCCATCAGCTCCTCGGACAACTCCGCGATGTTTTCGCAAAGCGCCGCGCGATGCTGGTCGATACGGTCCTTCATATCGTCCGGAATCGGGATCTCGACGCGCTTGTTTCCTTCCATGCGGTATGCCTTGCGGATCACGCAGTCTACAATGCCGACGGTATCGCGATTGCCCTCGAAAATCGGCACAACAACCGGCGCAACCGACACACCGAACTGCTTTTGCAGCTTATGCAGCGAGGTATAATAGTCGGAATTTTCCTCGTCGATTTTGGAGATGTAGAACATACGGGGCATAGAGCGTGCTTCACAGCGCTCCCACGCCTTTTCCGTACCGACACCCGGGCCGGACTTGCCGGTGGCGATGATCAGTGCAGACTCTGCCACGCGCAGGGCACAGTTTACTTCGCTTTCGAAATCGAAGAAGCCAGGGGTGTCCAGCAGATTGATTTTGCAGCCGTTCCACTCGACCGGCGCGACAGCCGTCGAAATTGAGAACTGGCGCTTGATTTCCTCAGGATCGAAATCGCAAACCGTGTTGCCGTCCGTGATCTTACCGACACGATCGGTTACACCGGCGATATTGAGCATACTTTCGACGAGCGAGGTCTTACCGTCGCCGCCGTGTCCCATCAGACATACGTTACGAATCTTATTAACCGGGTAATTGGCCATATTTGATAAACACTCCCCTGCCCGAGCCTTTTCTTGCGGGCGCTTTGTTAGCGGGAACGACTCCCTTATTTGTAATTATACACTATTGCGCGTATGCGCGCAAGCTGTTTTTTGTGCATTTTTCATGTACCTATTCGATTCACCTCCGTCCCAATCCGGATGACAAAAAATTTTTTATTTTTTTCTGTTTTGCTGTCACAAAATGCGGACCGCAAACGTTTATATAGTGTAAGGAGTTTCATCCAACATGCAAAGGAGGGAATCATCGTGACACGTGCTTATCTTGCGACTGCGGCAGCCGTATTGGCGGTTGCGCTTGCTGTTTTTTCGGTGGTTTCCATCCTGCCCGTATGACTTTTTCTCTCTCTCTTTTTTACCGCCCCGGGCGGATCTTCTCCCACCTCTGTTGCCCTCAAGGCAAAAAAGCAGGTCCGGACGAACAGTCCGGACCTGCTTTTTTACTTTTCAGTTACTTTTCCTGTTTTAATGGGTTTGCTGGGTGATGATAAACACCGGAATATACCAGATCAGCAAATACAGCAGCAAATTCATCACCGGCAGCGCATCCACGACGTTCTGCGACACCAGATAGGAAACAATCAGCATTCCGCAAATGCCCGCAAACGCACCAAGCGTCAATGCCGAGCGCACTGCCCCGGCCAGCTTGTCTGCGCAGCGCAGCACTTGCACAAAAGCCCCTGCCCCCTCGCGTGTCAGGATTGCCGCAGGCGCGTCCCCCTCGGAATACATGGGGTCAAGCAGCCGCGCCACACCGGCCGGATCGGGCTGATCGGCAAAGCCACGGCGCAAGTCAAATTCTTCCTCCACCATCGCAGGCGAGATATTGAAATCCCGCACCGCCAGCACCGCATTCATATGCATACGGCGCATCATGCGCATAGCGCGGTAAGTATGCTTGGTCGGCTGGTAACGCAGCGTCAGCACGCCCGCCAACGCTTGATCCACCACCAGATATGAGCAAACCTGTTCCCCCTGACCGGACGGAATACGGATGCCCATTTTCACCATCAGTGCCGCCGTGCCCAAGACCACATGGCTTGTGCCAATATCGCCCGTCAAGCCACCCTCTACCTCCTGCACATTGCGTGCAGCAAGCGTGACGCCATAGCGTTCGCGTGTGGCATCCGTCAGCACACGCCCCAGCTCCAGACCAGCCGCATCAGCCAGCGCCGCCGCGCAGGCAAGCACCTTGTCATCCGACAGTCGTCCCAGATTCTGCAGGGACTCCAGACTGATCGAACCGGACGGGAACAGCTCGTTTTCGGTCAGCACGACCTCCTCCGTGCCGCGTAGCAGATTGGCCTGCCGCGCCCCCGCAATCGCCGCACCAGAAGCCAGCAGACGGCGGGATACATTCTTATAGCTTGCACCAAACGCACAGATCAGGCCGAGCGGCGCTGAAACCGACAGGATCGCAGAAAATGCCCAGAAAAAGCGCACCGGTTCCCCGCGGCCGACCGAAGCGAGCAGCGCGAAAATAATAGACACCGCCAATGCGACCGGCACATAAATCATGGAGAAGCGGTCCACGGTATCCGGCCGTTCCATCTCAATCAAAAATGCCTTTTCCTGATGCAGCGGGCCTTTGACCGCGCGGCAGGCATCGTCCGTTGCGTCATAATGACTGTAAATCGCCGCTGGCTGCTCTGCCGAGCAGATCGCCTGATAAGCGCGTGCACGTGCCGCAAAGCGTCCGCGTTCTTCGCGCATCGCAGCATACAGCATCAATATGCTGACCGCCAGATACGGCACCGATACCCCAGACTGGTTGTCAAACACGATAATGGAAGCGCCGTGCAGCAGTGCCGCGAGCACCGCGAACGACACAAGTGAAGCGCGGTCCGGCATACCGTGCAGCAGGTTGTAAAAGCCCATGCCAAATACGTCAATGCTAATAAACAGCGCAATGAATTGCAGCAGAAGCAACACCCCGATACCGATGGTCGGGTTTTCCACCG
>CALWEB010000081.1 GCA_944376955.1 uncultured Agathobaculum sp.
GTTTAACCCGGCTCTGGAGCTGTGCGGGATCACGAAGCATGTCCCGCATGAATGCCGACATACTTGTGCCACTCTGCTTGATAATGCAGGCGCAAACCGCGTTTCCATCAAACGCATCCTTGGGCACGCATCAACCGACGTCACCGACGCTGTGTATACCCATAAGGACATCGAAGAATTGCGCCGTGCGATCGAGCTTATTTCTTAACTTCTTTTGTCTATTGTGTGTCGTATTGTTTGTGTATTGTTTTTCTGACCGAGCAATTTTCAAATATTAAATCAGGCATGAAAACACCCCGTAATTTCTAAAATTACGGGGTGTTTCATATAAAAATATTTCTTACGTTTATACAAAAATATTATAAACGTAATCCACTTCATATTCCAGTACCGATTGCTCCAGATCGGACAAAATTTTCAAATGTGCTTCAAATCCGGCAAGTTCCTCAAAATGCGTACGCACGGATTGCCCGTCCGCCGTCGTACCGCCGCAGCCGGACAGTATCACCAGCAGCGCCATGCAAAGCACCCGTTTCAGGTCACCACTCCCTTGTATTGTACCGTTTGAGCAGTCCGGGCAGCTCGTGCAGCATATCGCCCGGTGTCATGCCGTATTCGCTTAGGCGGTTTGCCGCCGCGTCTCCCGCGCGGCCGTGCAGCCACGCGGCGGCACAGGCCGCCTGCACCGGTGCAATCCCCTGCCCACACAGCGAAACCAGCATCCCCGCCAGCACGTCCCCGCTGCCGCCCTTCGCCATGCCTGGATTACCGGAATGGTTGCGGTACATCGCACCGTCCGACGCAAAGATGCGTGTACGGTGGCCTTTGTACAGCAAAATACAGTGGTTTTCCTGTGCAAACGCAGATAAATCATCTGTATTCGGCTGTTTGATGCCACTCAGGCGTGCAAATTCCAGCGCATGTGGGGTAAGCACGACCGGCTGCGCCGTCTGCCGTAGTACATCTTTATGCGCCGCAACCGCATTTATGCCATCTGCATCCAAAACCACAGGACAATTTGCGCTTTGCAGTAGACTGCACACGATATCTGTAACCGTGTCCGATCGACCCAACCCACAGCCGATCAGAACCGCATCTGCCCGCGCCGCAAGTGCAGTCAGCATTGGCAGCGCCTCGCGCGACAGCATTCCATCCGCATCGCACGGCATGGGCCGAACGACCGGTTCGTTCAGTTTAACCGCAAGCACCGGCCACGCTTTTTCCGGTGTTGCCAGCGTCACCACGCCGCTGCCCATGCGCACCGCGCCCTGCGCAGCAAAATATGCCGCGCCCGTATAGCCTGCCGAGCCGCACACACACAGCACACGTCCAAACGCATTTTTGTCCGCTTCTGGCTGCCTACGCGGCATAATTCCGTCCACATACGCCTGATCAATCTCGATAAACCGCTCATCTGCCATGATCCATCCGCTCCTGTTCCTGCTGCTTCGTTTGCATTCAGCATAGCACCGCGCCATGTCCACCGTCAAGGACAGTAGAGGATTTTGCCCGTCCCCTGTGTCCCGTCGGGCGTCTACCAGAATACTATGAACCGAGGAGGTGATTTTTTGCCCATCCGTATTTTCATCGACCCGGGACACAACCCGACCGGCCCGAACACCGGCGCAGAAGGCAACGGCCTGCGCGAGCAGGATGTCAACTATGAGGTCAGCATGTACCTTGCCGACTTGCTGCGCGCCGACCCGCGCTTTGCTGTACGGCTCAGCCGCAACAGCCCGACCGAGATCCTCGGTACGAGCAACGCGACCAGCCTCGCTATGCGCGTCAATATGGCCAACAGCTGGCCGGCCGATTACTTTATCAGCATCCACTGCAATTCCAACGTCAATCCTGCCATTAACGGCACAGAGGTTTACGTCTATCAGCAGAACACGCAGCCTTATTGGCTGGCACAGCATGTGCTGCAAGGGATTGTCAACCGTGTCGGCACCAAGGACAATGGCGTGCGGCTCAATCCCAGCCTGTATGTGCTTCGCCGCACCCGGATGCCCGCCATTCTGGTAGAACTTGCCTATTTGAGCAACGAGTCAGACGCACAAAAGCTCACAAGCGATCCCTATGGCTTCGCGCAGGGCATTTATAACGGTATGCTCAGTTACTTTGGATTCAGCGCGCTGTAAACAAAAAAGGTCTTGCCACAAAGGCAAGACCTTTTTGTATGTATCCCTTTATCCGTCAGTCAAAAACCACCGGTCACGCCAAGCACCTGCCCGGTGATAAACGAAGCCCCTTCTGAACAGAGATACAGCACGCTCTGTGCCACTTCATCCGCAGTACCGAGCCGGCCGAGCGGCGTTTCCGAGGCCAAATCCTGCATCGTCGCATCGCTGTGCATGGCATTCATGTCCGTGTCGATTACACCGGGCGCAACACAGTTGACCCGGATACCACTTGGCCCGAACTCCTGTGCCAGAGAACGGGTCAGCCCAATCAGCGCGGCTTTACTGGCCGCATAATGGCTTTCACAGGACGCGCCCATCTGTCCCCAAATAGAGGAAATTGTCACGATACTGCCGCACTTGCGATGCAGCAGATCGGGCACTGCAGCACGAATGGTGCGCACTGCCCCCATCAGGTTGACATCCAATATACGATACCAATCCTCGTCCGTAATATCCTGAA
>CALWEB010000082.1 GCA_944376955.1 uncultured Agathobaculum sp.
GCCGGTCTCAATGACATTGCCGCAGGCACAGCGGATCGTGGTCTGCTTGTACTCGGGATGGATGCCCTGTTTCATGTTGTTTCACCTCTTTCCACGGGAAATCACAAAATTTCTCTTGCAGTCGTAAAATTATGATACCATAACAATCGGCAAAATGCAAGTATTATTTTTCATATACTAAATTTTCTTCCGTCCAGTCCTTCAGTACCGGGATCATAGACGCAGCCAACGCCTTCGCACCGGCCAGATCATGCAGCAGATAATTGCCGCATTCAACGCGGCTCGCCCCCGGGATCTCCCCTTCGTAAGACGCAATGAACGCCATGCTCTCACGCACCAGTTGGATCGCATCCGCGGGCTTCATATCGCGCACCAGGAAATAAAAGCCGGTCTGGCAGCCCATCGGGCCGCAATAGATGATCTGGTCGGCAAACCGAGAATTTCGCGTAAAAGTTGCAAACAGATGCTCAAAGGTATGTCCGGCCGCCGGCTCAATGTAGGTGCCCGCGTTGGGATAAACCATTCGGATATCGTAGGTCGTAATATCCCCGTCAATGCGGGAGGTATACATGCCGGGTTTGAGTTTATCGTGGTTGACTTCAAAACTTGCAATGCGCTTCATGATTCATGACTCCTTTCCGCACCAATATACCGCAGTTCCGTGCAATATTCACGCCACAGCAGCACATAAGAAATGAAAAATGCCGCGATCTCCGCAATCGGGAACGAATACCAGATTGCGTCCAGACCCTTCCACTGGCCGAGCAGCCACGCCGCCGGCAGAATAATGACCAACTGACGGCAAACCGACACGATCAAGCTGTTCATACCGCGCGCCGTTGCCTGAAACAGCGTCGAATTGATGATGCCGAAGGCCGCCCCAATGAACGACAAACTGATCACCTTGAGTGCAGGCACACCGACCGTGATCATCTCCTGCACCGCAGCGGCATCCGTGCGGTCTACAAACATCATCAGCATCTGCTCCGGGAAAATCTGGAACAGGATCAGACCGATCAGCATGATCACCACCGCCGCCGTCAGCGTAATTTTATATGCGCCGAACAGACGGTTTTTGTTGCGTGCGCCGTAGTTATAACCCATAACCGGCAGTGCGCCCTGGTTAAGGCCAAATACGGGCATAAACACAAAGGTCTGCAATTTGAAATACACCGCCAGCACGTTGACCGCCGTCTGCGAAAAACCGATCAGGATCGCATTCAGGCCAGCGGTCATGACGGATACGACACTCTGCATGACAATGCCGGGCAGGCCAACGCGGTAAATATCCTTGACCGTCTGGATGCGCCACTTAAATTCCCGCATGTTGACCTGCAGAATCTTCTGATGGACGAATACGCCCCACAGGCCGATCAACATGCCGAAAATCTGTCCGATTACGGTGGCAAGCGCTGCGCCGCGCACGCCCATCTCCGGGAACGTGCCGATGCCGAAAATCATCAGCGGGTCCAGAATGATATTGATGATCGCGCCGGTCAAGCCCTGACACATCGGGATGATCATATTGCCGGTGGACTGCTGCAGCTTTTCACACATCATCGAGATCATAACGAAAATGCTCAGGCTAACCGCAATGTGCGAATACTGGATCGCCTGCACGGTCACATCCTCCGCGGCGCCGAACGCGCGTACGAAAACACCGGACAGGCCAAACCCTAACACCAGGAACACAATACCGCCGATCACCGCCAATGCAATACCATGCTCGGCTGCGGAGTTAGCGTGCAGACGGCGTTTTTCACCCAAGCGGCGCGCAATCAACGAGTTTACGCCCACGCCTGTGCCAACGCCGATCGCCACAACCAGCGTTTGCAGCGGAAAGACGAGCGAAACCGCAGCCAGTGCGCTCTGCGAATACTGCGCCACGAAGATACTGTCCACGATGTTATACAGTGCGTTAATGATCATCGAGATCATCGCCGGCAATGCCATCGAGAAGATCAGCGGGCCCATACGCGCCGTCCCCATCTTATTTTGTTGTTCCAAAACCAATTCCCCCTAACCAAAAATGAAGCCGCACCGGAACTTGTCCGGCGCAGCCACTTATTCTGTTTCCTATATAGTGTACGGGATAATAAATCAGATTGCAAGCCCTTTCTTACAGTTTTCCACGCAATTCGTCAAAGGATTGCTCCACAACCAAATCGCTTACCGCCCGCAGCTCACTTTCCCCCGCCGCATAGGCAGGCTCCACCATGCCGCAAACCTGAAACCCAGCCCGCTTTGCCGTAGCGCAAGCATAGGGCGCATCCTCAAACACCATGCAGTCGGCCGGCTTAAGACCCATTTTCTCCGCACTCATCAGATAGATATCCGGCTCCCGCTTGGAAATACCGACATCTTCAATGGTCAGCATAAACTCAAAATAGTCCATCATATCCCGGTCTCGCAGCGCTTTTTCCGCATGGCGGCGCGCAGTCAGCGTCGCAATCGCCATTTTGACCCCGCGGCGGCGCAGCCCGTCGAGGAACGCAATTACGCCGTCCTTGGGCTTTGCGATGGTCTCATACCGTGCAGTGATCAGGCGATCCATCCCCTCCATCAGCCCCGGCGCGCCGCCGGGCAGTTCGGGATAGCGGTCAGCAAAATACTGCGCGACCTGCGGCTGGGAAAAGCCCTCTGTCACCGCATAATCTTCATCGGTGATATGCAGCCCGAACTGCGCTAAATATCCCTGTGTCAGCCGTTTCCACACCGGCATGGAGTCCAGCAGTGTGCCATCCATATCGAAAATTGCACCTTTTACTTCGTGCATGGCCTTTTCCCTCCCGGAAATATGATTATTTTGTCTTGCGGTCGATAAACTGCGGCCGCATCTTGGAATACAGGATCTTTTGCTCGCTGTACAGGCCGTAATACCCGCTGAGCATGTAAGAAATCGCAATCACCAACGCAAACAGCGCAAGGCTCTGCCCGCCGAACAGCTCAAACGCAAGCAAAATCGAAGTCAGGGGCGCATTGGTCACACCGCAGAACACTGCGGTCATACCAAGCCCCGCCGCAAACGAAGGAGACAGCCCGAAAAAGCCGCCGTAAGCTGCGCCGAACGTCGCGCCGATGAACAGCACCGGCACAATTTCGCCACCCTTGTAGCCCACGCCGATCGTGATGGCGGTCAGCACCAGCTTGATGAAAAACGCTGCGTAACTTGCTTCGCCCGCGACAGCACGCTCAATAACCTCCATACCAGCGCCGTTATAAGCCCGCGTACCGAGCAGAAGGGATGCCAGCACCACCACAAGGCCGCCCACAGCGATGCACAGATATTGATTGGGTATGTATTTTTTGAACAGATGTCCGATGCGGTGGAACACAATGCAAACCAGTGCGCTGAGCACGGCACAGACCACACCGAACAGCGTGAGCTTGACCAGCAGCAGCGGCTCCACCTCCTGCGGCACGCCGGAAAGCGAAAACGCAGTTGTTCCGCCGCCCAGAGACAGCGCCACACCGTGCGCAATCACCGAGGCAAGCACACACGGAAACAGCGCCGCATAGTACATCACGCCCACGCTGATGACCTCCATGGCGAAAACGCTCGCCGCCAACGGCGTACCGAACAACGCGGCAAACCCTGCCGCCATGCCGCACATGGTAATGGTGCGGCTGTCCTTATCGTCCAGACGCATCCAGTGGCCGATATTGCCCGAGATCGCGCCGCCCAGCTGGATTGCCGCGCCTTCACGACCGGCTGAACCGCCGCACAGGTGTGTCAAAATGGACGTGACAAAAATACTCGGTGCAAGCCGCAGCCGCACCGGATGGTTTTCCCGCACCGAGGTCAAAATGAAATTTGTCCCGCGCTCGAGCGGCATATCCGCCCGTCTGTACCAGAAGGCGATCAGCACACCGGCAAACGGCAGCAAATACAGCAGCCAGTCATATGCTGCGCGCATCTCCCCTGCCCATTCCAACGCGATGTGGAATGCGGCGCCCACCGCGCCGACCACCAAGCCGATCACCACCGAGAACACACACCAGCGCAGAAAGACGCCGCCGCTGCGCCGCACGCGGTAAGCCAGCCCGTGCATCATGCGGAGCACCGCACCGATCATCTTGTGGCCGCCACTCTCCATATCCATTCCCCTTTCCGACAAGAATTGCCCCGCAGATTCTCTACGGGGCAATCCTTTCAGACGCAGTTGTATGCTGCTTTTACCGCAGGCTTTCGTTATTTGCTGGTGGAGGAAGTCTCCTTGAGCAGCACGTCGTGTGCGCCGCCCTCAACGATCGAGGTTGCGGACACCAGCGTGATCTTGGCCTTCTTCTGGAACTCCGGAATGGAGAGCGAACCGCAGTTGCACATGGTAGAGCGCACCTTGCTGAGCGTCAGGCCGAGGTTATCCTTGAGCGAGCCGGCATACGGCACATAGGAATCCACGCCTTCCTCAAAGGAGAGCTTTTTCTCGCCGCCCATATCGTAGCGCTGCCAGTTGCGCGCACGGGCAGAGCCTTCGCCCCAGTATTCCTTCATATAGCTGCCATTGATATTGACCTTGTTGGTCGGGGATTCGTCAAAACGGGAGAAGTAACGGCCAAGCATGAGGAAATCCGCCCCCATGGCAAGCGCCAGCGTACAGTGATAATCATGCACAATGCCGCCATCCGAGCAAATCGGCACATACACACCGGTCTCCAGGAAATACTCGTCGCGCGCTGCGGCAACCTCGATCAGCGCGGTTGCCTGACCACGGCCAATGCCCTTCTGCTCACGGGTGATGCAGATCGAGCCGCCGCCAATGCCAACCTTGACAAAGTCCGCGCCCGCATCCGCCAGGAAGCGGAAGCCCTCGCGATCAACCACGTTGCCCGCGCCGACTTTGACACTGTCGCCATAGTTTTCACGAATCCATGCCAGCGTGCGGCTCTGCCATTCGGAAAAACCTTCGGAGGAGTCGATGCACAGCACATCCGCACCGGCATCCACCAGCGCCGGCACGCGCTCAGCATAGTCACGGGTGTTGATGCCCGCGCCGACCACATAGCGCTTATGCTCGTCCAGCAGTTCGAGCGAATTTGCCTTGTGGCTGTCATAGTCCTTGCGGAACACCATATAAACCAGATGCTGCTCGTCATCCACCAGCGGCAGAGAGTTGAGCTTGTGATCCCAGATGATGTCATTTGCCACCTTGAGCGTGGTATCCGCCGGGGCGGTAACCAGCTTGTCAAACGGCGTCATAAATTCGGACACCGGCACATCGCGTTCCATACGGGACACACGGTAATCGCGGCTGGTGACGATGCCGAGCAGGCGACCGTTTGCCGTGCCGTCCTCCGTGACCGCCATGGTCGAGTGGCCGGTTTTTTCCTTCAGTTCCAGCACGTCCGCAAGGGTCTGCTCAGGACGCAGGTTGGAATCGGATACAATAAAGCCCGCCTTGTAGCTCTTGACACGGGCAACCATCGCGGCTTCGCTTTCGATGGTCTGTGAACCATAAATAAAGGAGATGCCGCCCTCCTGCGCCAGTGCAATCGCCATGCGGTCATCCGAAACCGCCTGCATGATGGCGGAAACCATCGGGATATTGGCATACAGCGCCGACTGCTCCCCCTTGCGGTACTTGACAATCGGGGTGCGCAGGCTGACATTGGCCGGGATGCACTCAGCGGAGGAATACCCCGGCACAAGCAGATATTCGTTGAACGTATGCGAAGGTTCACTGAAATAATATGCCATAAAGTTTCTCCTTTTCTCCATTCCTGTTTTCCGAATTCGATGTTGATTTTTATTATATCCTTTTTGCCGGGCAAAGTAAAGCAGGCATGTGACAGATTTTGCGGTTATTTGCCCGCTTCCCGTTATGCAAACCGCAAAAAGAAAGAGCCGCGGTTTATCAGATAAACCGCGGCTCTCTCTTTTGGAAATGAGGAATGAATGTTATGGGCGGAAAAACAGTTGCGGGATCGTCCGGCTGCCTGCCGGTATCCCTTGCTTTTTCCGCATTCAGGGTAGCATTTTCCCCGCGCCCTGTCAACCACCCACCTGTATTTTTAACGCAATCTTAACTGTCCTCCACGCACCAGCTCAATCCGCTGTGGAAGAAATACAGCACGCACTGCCGGACCGGCCGCGCAAAGATTTCATGCACCGCCAACCGGTATGCCTGCATCTGTGCGCGGTACTGCGCGGCACGGGCGGAAACACCGCTTTCGGTTACCCGGTCGGTTTTGAAGTCCAAAATCACAAAGCCCTCCGGTGTGTCGATCAGGCAGTCGATGACGCCTTGCAGCAACACTTTTTCTTCCGGCGATTCAACTGCCACCGGGAAGTACTGCGCTGCCGGCACCAGCACGGAAAACTTAAACTCCCGCCGCACCGGATGCTCGGCCATCAGACCGCGATACAGGTCGGACGCAAAAAACGCCTCGATCTTATGCGGGTCGATTGCCTCCGCCTGCTGAGGCGAAAGCAGCCGCGCATCTTCCAAACGCTGCCGTTCGCGCTCGACGCCGCCCGGCGCCGCTGCCGCGTCAAAGTCACAGAACTGCATAAACAAATGATGCGCCGTGCCGACCTCGGCCGGGGTCAGGCGGCGCTGCCCCTGCTCGAACAGCGGCGCGCGCAGCTTGGCCTCGCGGCGCGGCGGCGGGGTCTGCTCGGCAGCCTCGTCCGCTCGATAGCCACGGCCCAGTCCGGTCGCGGTCAGCTTACTGGGCAGTTCGGACAAAAAGGCATTCGGGTATTGCAGATAGGGCTGCACGGTATAACCCTTCGTATCCGTATCGGCAAAGCGCAGCACCTCGGGCAGCGCCGCTTCAGCGATCTCGTCCGGCCGGAACACACGCAGAAGGAACGCGTCGCAGTCCGTGCCATGTTCGGGCACTTGCAGATCGTAGGTTTCCCGCAGCGCACGCGATGCAGGATGCCGCAGCAGCGGCGCAACGATCCACGCCAGCGGCGCACGCACCGCGCCCATGGCATACTGCGGCAGTTCGTCGAGTGCTGCCCACTGTGCCCACTTTTGCAGCGATTTTTCCAGTGTCCCGCTGGCCGCAGTGATAATCAGCTTTTCCCGCGCACGTGTCAGCGCAACATACAACACACGCAACTCCTCACTGACCATCTCACGCCGCTGCTGCACGGCCACCGCCGTGCGCTCGACCGTGTCGTACTGCACGCCGCGTTCCAAATCCCGGCACTTCGAGCCAAAGCCCAGTTCTTTGTGGACCAGCACCGGCTCACGCAGGTCGATTTCGTTGAACTGACTGGCACAGCCCGCAACGATCACCACTGGAAACTCCAAGCCCTTGGACTTATGGATGGATAAAATACGCACTGCGCCGCCTGTCGCTTCTGCGCCAACGGTCTGGAAATCCTCGCCCGTTTCCTGCATCCCGCGCAGTAGCCGCACAAAGGCGAACAGGCCGCGATACCCCTGCGATTCAAATACGCGCGCCCGCTCGAAAAAGGCCAGCAAATTGCTTTGCCGCTGTGCGCCGTTTGGCAGCGCACCGTACAGGCCGAGCGCGCCCGTCCGGTCGTAAATCTCCCACAGCAGGCGATAGACCGGCTGGTCACACGCAAAAGTGCGCAGATCATCCAGCTGCTGCAAAAACAGCTCCGCCTTGTCAAATTGGCCGCGCGAGGAGACCAGCGCATCATAAAAACTGATGCTGCGGTCGGTCAGCCGAATGTCGGCCAACTCCTGCTCGGTAAAGCCGAACAGCGGCGAGCGCAGCACGCCGATCAAATCGACATCCTGCCGCGGGTTGTCGATAACGGCAAGCAGCGACACCATTGTGCCGACCTCGGCCGTGCCGAGCAGTCCGCCGCGCTCCTCCGCGCTTGCAGTAAGACCCACCTGCTCCAGCGCCGCGATAAACGCCTGTGCGCGCGGCTTGGGGGAACGCAACAGGATCACGATATCCCCCGGTGTGACCGGACGCAAGGCATCTGTCTCCTTGTCGTATACCGGGAAGCCCTCATCCAGCAGCGCACGGATGCGGGACGCAACCAAACGCGCTTCGAGCGAAGTCTTGTCCGGCGCGTCCTCATCCTCGCCCAAGTTTGCCGCGTCCAGCAGCAGCACTTCGGTTTTGTACCGTGCATGGTCTGCGTCCGGATAGGCCATGCCAAGGTGCAGCGCCTCTCGATCGGTGTATTTCAAATCGCCCACGGCCTCACCCATGACGGCGGAAAACAGATGGTTGCACGCGTCCAGCACCGCCGCGCGTGAGCGGAAATTCTGCCCGAGCACCACGCGGCGCGGCGCACCATCCTGCGCCTCCTCCACCTCGGCAAAGGCACGGTATTTATGCAGGAAAATCGACGGGTCTGCCAAACGGAAGCCGTAAATGCTCTGCTTGACGTCACCAACCAGAAACAGGTTGCGTTCCTCCTGTGACAGCGCACGGAAAATCGCGTCCTGCACGGCGTTGGTGTCCTGATATTCGTCCACCGCGATTTCCGCATACTGCTGGCTGAGCGTGCGCGCGAGCGCTGAAGGCTGCGCGCCGTCGTACAGCAGGCGCACCGCAAAATGCTCCAGATCGTTGAAGTCCGCCGCATTGCGCGCGCGTTTGGCATCGGAAAACGCCTGCTCAAAGGCGTTCACCATGTCGATCAAGGCGGACAGGGCAGGCGCGGTCAGCGCACGGTCCTCTGCCGCTTCCTGCGCGGTCACGGTCAGCCACTTTTCCCGGATAGCCTTGGCAACCGTTTTCCACTCCTCGCGCATCGCTTTGATCTCTTCGAGAAACGCCTTGTCCTCGAATTTGCGCGCCGCCTTGAGCCGGTCGAACGTAACCGACTGTGCGGCCTCCACGCACGCATCCCAGTCCCCACCGTGCAACGCGTCCAGCAGGCGTTCGGCTTGGTTGAGGTCACTCGTCAGCGCAGGCAGGTAGGTGTCATACA
>CALWEB010000083.1 GCA_944376955.1 uncultured Agathobaculum sp.
GTGAAATCCTGCTTCGGCTCAACCGTCCGCGTTTCAACCGCGACCGCGCTCTTGTCCACCGACAGTTCAAACTGGATGTCACCCTCATTCAGGCGGCTGGTGCCGCTGGTATAGAGCAGCAAATCAAATTGCTCTGGCAGCGTTTCCTTGAGTGTCAGACGGTGTACGCCCTTGAGTGTGTAATCGTCCACAAAATAGGCTTCATTGTCCACCATACCGCTGGTATCCAGCTCTTTGCCGTTCACCTTTGCCCAGAACACCGGTGCAGTCCAGCCTGCGCGCCAGCTTTCCGGCTCGTTGTCTGTGCCAATCTGGTCAAGCGGCGTGTCGCTCGACATCGTGAAGAAGATGCTCATGTAAAGTCGTGCTTGTCCTCCGCGCCGCCCGCAAGTGGCTCCAGATCGTCCGTATAGGTCAGGCGTGCGCCGCGGCGGTGATGCTCATAGGCGCAGTTGACCGTAATTTTAATCAGCCAGCCCTTGAGCGCCTTTTCGTCGCGCAACCGCCCGAAGGCCTGCCATGCGCGCAAAATCGCTTCGCCCACGGCGTCCTCTGCGTCCGCGTCGCTGGCAAGCAGTGCGCGGGCTGCGCGGTACATCGCGCGGCGGTGTATCGTCACCGCGGCGGCAAAGCGTTCGCGCGGGTTGTCCTGTGTCTGGCTAAGTATCATTTCCATTGTGTCACCTCGTCTCGTTGTCCGGAGCATGGCGCCTTCTCGTTGTCCGGACATCTTTAAGATGCACAGAGGCAGGGGATTGTTGCCGGAGAAAGAGAAAAAATTTGCCGCCGGACTTGCGGTCCGGCGGCAGTGGTTTAAATCGTGTCGATGAGGAGTTTGCCGTCCTCGGCGCGCAAATATGCGCCCTTGAGCGGTTGTTCGCCCGTGACGATCGCGGTCGCAAGCGGGTTTTCCACCTCTTTTTCGATCAGGCGGCGCAGGTTGCGCGCGCCGAACTTGAGTGAGAAAGACTTTTCGACCAGCCAGTCGAGCAGGCTGTCGTCCCACGTCAGGCGGATATCCTTGTCAGCCAGATTGTCACGCAGCTCGCCCAGCATAATGGACGCAATGTGGCGGAAGTCCGCTTCGGTCAGCTGGTTGAAGGCGATGATTTCGTCAATGCGGTTGAGGAACTCGGGACGCATGATCTCCTCGAGCGCCTTCATCGCACGTTCTTTGCTCTGCTGGCTGACCGTGCGCCCAAAGCCCGCAGGCGCACCGCCGGTCTGCGAGCCGGCATTCGAGGTCATGACGATCACGGCGTTTTCAAAGCTGACCACGCGGCCCTGCGCGTCGGTCAGGCGGCCGTCGTCCAGAATTTGCAGCAGCGCATTGAGTACATCCGGGTGCGCCTTTTCGATCTCGTCGAACAGGACGACCGAGTACGGACGGCGGCGGATTTTTTCGGTCAGCTGACCGGCCTCGTCATAGCCGACGTAGCCCGGGGGCGAGCCAATCAGGCGGGAAACCGTGTGCTTTTCCATATATTCCGACATATCCAGTCGCACCAGCGCGTCCGGCGAGTCGAACAGGTCAAGCGCCAGCTGCTTGACCAGCTCGGTTTTGCCCACACCGGTCGGGCCGACAAACAGGAAGGACGCGGGCTTGCGCTTGGGGCTGATACCCGCGCGCGAGCGCCGGATGGACGCACAAACCGCATCCACGGCCTCATCCTGCCCGATGACATGCGATTTCAGACGATCTTCCATGCCTTTCAGGCGCGCGGACTCCTTTGCCGCAACCTTGGCGGCGGGGATGCCGGTCCACAGCTCGATCACCGAGGCGAGCAGCTGCTCGTCAACGGTCGGCGCGGGCTTGCACAGCAGTTCGTGCAGCCGGCCTTCGACTTGCAGCAGCCGCTGGCGGCAGGATGCAATGCGGGCGTAGGTGTCCTCCTGCTCATCGCGCGCGCTCGACTGCGTCAGCAGGTCGAGCTGGGTCTGCAAACCTTCCATCTCGGTTTGCAGGGCGGGGATTTCGGACAGCTGCGGGGAATCCAGATTGAGCCGCGAGCAGGCTTCGTCGATCAGGTCGATGGCCTTGTCGGGCAGAAAACGGTCGGTGATATAGCGTTCGCTCATCTCGGCGGCGCGGCGGCAGATATCGTCCGGCACCTGCACGCCGTGGAATGTCTCGTAGTACGAGCGGATGCCTTTGAGGATTTCGGTGGTTTCCGCGACCGACGGCTCCCCAATATAAACTGGCTGGAAGCGGCGCTCCAGCGCGGCGTCCTTTTCGATGTGCTTGCGGTACTCCTTGAGCGTGGTCGCGCCGATCACCTGAATGTCGCCGCGGGCAAGCGCAGGTTTGAGGATGTTCGCGGCGTTCATCGAGCCTTCCGAGTCGCCCGCGCCGACGATGTTGTGGACCTCGTCGATGACAAGGATGATGTTGCCCAGACGCTTGACCTCGTCGATCAGGCCCTTCATGCGGCTCTCAAACTGGCCGCGGAACTGCGTGCCCGCCACCAGTGCGGTCAGGTCGAGCAGATGCACCTCTTTGTTCCGCATCTTGAACGGGATGCGTCCCTCATTGATGCGCACGGCGAGCCCCTCGGCTACCGCCGTCTTGCCGACGCCCGGCTCACCGATCAGGCAGGGGTTGTTCTTCTGCCGACGGTTGAGGATCTGGATGACGCGGTCGGTTTCACGGTCGCGGCCAACAATGTGGTCGATGCGGCCTTCGGCGGCCTTGCGCGTCAGGTTTTCGCAGTAGTTATTGAGGTATTTGCGCTTTTTGTCGTCACGCGGGGGCGCCTGGGTGCGCGTGCGCGCGCCTTCCGCGCCGCGCAGCGGCCGCTGCGGCGGCAGGGACGAGGGCGCAGGCGGATTGGAGATCGGGTCGGTTTCGTGCGGCGCGTCATCGTCCGAGCCGTCCGCACCGGCGGTGACCAGGTCGTTCAAATCCGACAGCGAGCCGATTTCGCTCGACAGGGCTTCGAGGTCATCCTCCGTGATGCCCATTTGCTCCATGATGTTGTCAAGCGGTTTGACGCCCAGTTCACGGGCGCATTTGAGGCACAGCCCCTCCTGTGTGGTTTTGTCCGGACCTTCGATTTTGGTGATAAACACCACCGCGATGTTCTTTTTACACCGCGAACACATTGGCATGTTCATATCAAAAAAACTCCTTTGGGGAAGTGGGAACGCGTGTTTCAAATGGCCACCGGCAGCACATCAATCAGCTTTGCCAGCAGCAGGGTATGGGATACCCGTTCGGGGGATAGCCAGCCGAGCGGGGAATAGGCAATGGGATAGACCCACCAGACGCCCAGCAGGATCAGCGCGACCAGCACGGTGCCGGCCACCAGCCCTACCGCGCCGCCCGCAAGCGAATCCAAAATGCCCAGCGGGGTTAAGTGCGCGATGGAATGCAGGCTTTTGGCCGCAAAGCCGACCAGCCAGCCGAACAGGATGCAAAACAGGATGAGCAGCAGCACAAATGCCACGCTTTCCGCCATCGAAACGGCGGCTTCGGTGGCGCTCTGCCGCAGCGCGTCCAGCGCACCGGCAGCACCGCTGACTCCCGCCTGCTTGGCAAAGAGGTCGCCCACGATCGGCGTGACCACCCACTCCGCGACATAGGGTGCAGCGGCACGGGCGGCAAAAAAGGCGGCCGCCACTGCGATCACACGGCCGACCAAACCAGTCAGCGCTCCGAAAAAGCCGCGCCGGAACCCCAGAATGAGGTTGACCAGCACAATGGCAAGGAGGATCAGGTCGGGGAGGTTGCACAGGCCGGTGAGTGTGGATAAAACGTCAGTAGGCATTGGTAAGATCCTCGGAATGTTCGCTGCGCGCGGTAAAAAGGCGCGCGTTTTTGGTATAGAGTGCGCACACGGTACCGTCGTCGGTCAGCAGCACGCGCCGCGCGCCGACTGCCTCGGTGTTGCTCCACTGCGGGGCAAACGAGGTGTCGTACATGGTTACGCCTGAGGCGCTCAGCACTGCGGTGCCCGCGGCTGAGATGGCCAGCGCGGACGGCTCGGCAGAGAGCGAATACGGGCCGGACAGTGTGCCGCCGCGGATGGTATACACGTCGCTGCGCGCGCCGCTCGAGTAGGAGCGCGTGGCAAGCGCCAGCATCTCGCCGTGTGTGGTGAAGGAAATCAGGTCGCTGGCGGCGGCGGTCAGCACATGCTCAGCCTCTCCGTTGCGGTGTACCAGATACAGCCCGTCGTCACACAGGGCGGCGGCGGTGCCGCTTTCCGGATAGCACAGCGCCATGCCCAGCGTATCCTCCAGCGTCACGTTTGCATCCAGCGTGCCGCTGGACACATCGTAAAACAGCATATAGGAGTTGAGCGCAACCCCGTCCTGCCGGAAGGCCAGCGCAGCAAGCGTTTTGCCATCCGGAGAAAGGCTGGCCGACACGATATAGTATTCCGACGATTGGTATTTGAATACCTCCTTGCCCGAGGCATCATAGACGGTCACCGCAGTGCGGTAGCCCTGATCGTCCGTGACGAGGACAAATTTCCCGTCCCGGCCGATGCTGCCGGTGATGATGGCGGAGCCGAGATCCAGTTCCGCAACCACCGTCGCGGAATTGGTCAGCGCGGCCCGCATCCCGCCGCGGTCATAGACCAGCACATAGCTGCTGTTGGCCTCCACCACAGGGGAGGAATATCCCAGCGTATATTTCATCGTGGTTACGCTGCCGGGGCGCGCAAGGAACAGCGAGTCGTTGTCCGCATAGGCAATGCCGGATTCAAATAGTTCGGCATCGGAAAAGGTGCCGTTTTCATAGTTGATGGTCGTGATATCGCCCTCGTGCTGGCGCATTCCGGCGATGGCATACTCCGCAAAGCTGCGGATGGAAGTCGGTGTAAACAGCCGATAGTTGGAAAGCAGGAACAGGACGACGCTCACCAACAGCAGCCAGCCGCACACCGAGCGCAGCAGCGTGGTGATGCGTACGCGCGGGTCCCGGTTTTCGCGCAGCAGGCGGCGGCGCTCCTTTCGTGAGGACGGGAAACGGATGATATTCTGTTTGGGTTTGGTGGGCTGTTGTTCGCTCATGTTGTTCCGTCTCCTCATTGTATCGCGTTTGGGGGTGGAAAATGTGAATAAAAAATAAATTATCCGGCAAGGCGCTCAGGCATCCAGATGAAAACATGCCAGCTCCGGGGTATGCTCATACCACAGCCGGTTCATAAACAAGCCGCAGGCGGGCAGGGTCGGCCCGGCCTGCTCGCGGTCGCCCGCGCGCAGGATCTTGGTCACGTCGTCCGGCGTCAGTTTGCCGCCGCCGACATAAGTGAGTGTGCCCGCGATGGCACGCACCATGTTATACAGGAAGCCGTCCCCGCATACGCGGATGCGGATGCGGTCGTCCACCGGCTCAACCTCGCACCAGAAGATGGTGCGCACCGTGCTTTTGACCGGCGTGCCTTGGCTGCGTACGGCCGCAAAGTCCTGTTTGCCGACAAAGCGCTGTGCGCCTTCCTGCATCCGTGCGAGATCGAGCGGATAGTTGTAGCGGTAGGCGTAACGCGTGTGGAATGGGTTGCGCAGGGTGGACGGGAAAATATAGTAAGCATATTCTTTTTTGGTGCAGTCAAACCGTGCGTCAAAGCCGTCCGGTACCTGCACCGCGCCGGAAACCGCGATATCTTCCGGCAAAAAGCTGTTCAGCGCATAGGGCAGACGGTCCATCGGGATGGTGCAGTCCGCCTTGAAATTGGCCACATACCGGCGTGCGTGTACGCCGGAGTCTGTGCGGCCAACGCCTGAGACATGCACTTTCTGGCCAAGCAGCCGGAATACGGCGGTTTCCATACTCTCCTGAATCGACGGGCCGTTTTTTTGCACCTGCCAGCCGTGGTAGGCCGTCCCGTCGTAGGACAAAACCACTGCAATGTTCATAGGCCGTACCGCCTGAGCAGGAGAACCGCCGTGAACAGCGCTGCACAAATCACCATCGCGCAGATGTCCACACGGGCGATTTTGAGCTGCTTCATGCGCGTGCGGCCGATATCGCCACGGTACAGGCGGCACTCCATCGCGGTTGCCAGCTCATCCGCACGGCGGAAGGCCGAGATGAAAAGCGGCACCAGAATCGGGATCATCGCCCGGGCGCGCTGCACCAAGCTGCCGGATTCAAAATCCGCGCCGCGCGCCTTTTGCGCCGAGATGATTTTCTCTGTCTCCTCAATCAGCGTCGGGATAAAGCGCAGCGCGATTGACATCATCATGGAAAGCTCATGCACGGGCGCGTGCAGCTTTTTCAGCGGCGAAAGCAGCCGCTCGAGCCCGTCGGTCAGCTGGATGGGGCTGGTCGTGTAGGTCAGCATTGAGGTCGCAATGATCAGCAGCATCAGCCGGATGACCATGAAGATCGCCAGCCGGATGCCTTCGCGGCTGATGTGCAGGAAGCCCCACTGCCAGAGATACTCGCCCGGCGTATAGAACAGGTTGAGCACGGCCGTGAATACGACAATGAATAAGATCGGTTTGAGGCCGCGCACGACCAGTCCCGGCGAAATGCGCGAAATGCCGATGATGACGGCCAGAAAGGCGACGATCAGTGCATAGGAGATCGGCCCCTCCGCCAGAAACAGCAGGACGATGAACGCAACCGTCAGCACGATTTTGACGCGCGGGTCAAGCCGGTGCACCGCGCTGTCGCCGGGGAAGAACTGGCCGATGGTAATGTCCTTGAGCATCAGCGCGCGCCCCCTTTCGCTTTGCAGGCGCGCAAGGCGTCGAGCGCCTGCTGCACCGTATAAACTGAGGTGTCCACATCATGCCCGCGCTTTTTCAGCTCGAGCATGACCTTGGTGATCATCGGGATATCCAGACCCGCTGCGATGATCTCGTTGGCGTGTGAGAATACCGCACGCGGTGTGTCACAGAACAGCACCTTGGTGTGATCCATCACGAGCAGGCGGTCGGCAAGTCCCGCGATATCCTCCATCGAGTGGGAGACGATCAGGATGGTCGCGCCCGACTGCTTGTGGTAGTCGCGCACCAGACCGAGAATCTCGTCGCGTCCCTGCGGGTCAAGGCCGGCGGTCGGCTCGTCGAGTACGAGTACTTCGGGGCGCATCGCAAGGATGCCCGCGATCGCGACGCGGCGCTTCTGTCCGCCGGACAGTGCAAACGGCGACTGGTTCGCCATGTTTTCGTCCAGCCCGACCGCGCGCATGGATTCCAGCACGCGCTCGTTGATCTCGTCCTGCGGCAGCCCCATGTTGGTGGGCCCAAAGGCGATGTCTTTCGCGATGGTTTCCTCAAACAGCTGGTATTCCGGGTACTGGAACACCAGCCCGACACGGAAGCGCGTTTCGCGCGCGCATTTTCCTTTTTCGTTCCAGATGGACTGGCCGTCCAGCAGTACTTCGCCCTCATCGGGCTTCAAAAGGCCGTTAAAATGTTGGATGAGCGTCGATTTGCCTGAGCCGGTGTGCCCGATCACGCCCAGAATTTCGCCTTTTTCGATCTTGAGATCGACATGGTCGAGCGCTTTGCGCTCAAAAGGGGTGCCTGCGCCATAAATATGGGTCAAGCCCCGGGTTTCCAGAATGGTTGACAAAGGATTCGTCCTCCTGTGTGTCAAAAATCAGTGGGCGCAGCCTCACTGTAAATAGGTTTCGAGGATGTTGGCGCACTCCTCCACAGAGAGTGCGTCGATGGGCAGGGCTTCGCCATCCTGCCGGTCGAGGTCATACAGCACTTCGATCGTCTGTGGTACGGTGAGGGACGCAGCGCGCAGCGTGTCCACCTGCGTGAAGATTTCGCGCGGCGTGCCGTCCATCAGCACATTGCCCTTGTGCATCACGACCACGCGCCCCGCCTGTACCGCCTCGTCCATGTGGTGGGTGATCAGGATGACCGTGATGCCGAATTTGCGGTTGAGTTCGCGCACGACCTGCATCACCTCGCGCCGTCCCTGTGGGTCGAGCATGGCGGTCGGTTCGTCGAGTACCACGCAACGCGGCATCATCGCAATCACGCCCGCGATTGCCACGCGCTGTTTCTGTCCGCCGGACAGGCGGTGCGGCGCCTGGGCGCGGTATTCGTACATGCCGACGGCCTTGAGCGCTTCGTCCACGCGTTTTCGGATTTCGGCGGGCGGGATGCCCATGTTTTCCAGCGCAAACGCTACGTCTTCCTCGACCACGGTTGCAACCAGCTGATTGTCCAGGTTCTGGAACACCATCGACACGGTTGTGCGCACTTCGTAGGTGTTGTTTTCGTCGCGCGTGTCCATCATATCGACGTAGCACACGCCGCCGGTCGGCAAGCGGATGGCGTTGAAGCAGCCCGCAAGCGTACTTTTGCCCGAGCCGTTGTGCCCCAGCACGGCCACGAACTCACCGCGCTGGATGGAAAGGTTCACACCCTTGAGCACGGGGATGGATAGCTGCCCATCTTCAACGGGGTAGGCGTATTGCAGGTTTTCGGTTTTGATGATTTCAGACATAGTTTTCGTCCTTGCAGTAAGTCAGAATTTCGGCCGGTTGGATTCGTTGATCGCGTCCTTGACCGCCTTTTTGATGACAAAGTACAGCAGAAACAGTCCGATGGCTATCGGCACAAAGGTAACCAGCATGGTATAAAATAGGGTAATTAAATATGATGTTGCGTTGGGCATAGCAGTCAGCTCCTTTTCTTTCCATCCCGATTTGTGACTATTTGTATCAAGTTTCTGCTATAAACCGTGCGCTGGAGCCGCACGGCAGCACAAGTCCGGTTGCCTCGACTGGCAGGCCAAGTTCCTGCGCTTCGATTTTGCCCTTGGCGCGCTTTGCCGCCGTGATGCCGAGAAGGTAGGCCATCACGCTTGGCGCCAGCCCGGTCGAGTAGCTGGAAATCAGTACGAACAGCGGCTTGTCCGAGAGTACGCCCATGGTCAGTTCGACAAAGTCGGCCACGTCCTCCTCGATCTTCCACGTCTCGCCCGAGGGGCCGCGCCCGTAGGAAGGCGGGTCCATGATGATCGCGTCGTACTTGCGGCCGCGGCGGATCTCGCGCTGGACGAACTTTTTGCAGTCGTCCACGATCCAGCGGATTGGCCGGTCGGCAAGGCCGGAGGACGCGGCGTTTTCGCGCGCCCATTGCACCATACCCTTGGAGGCGTCCACATGGCAGACTGAAGCGCCCGCGTGCGCCGCGGCAAGCGTCGCGCCGCCTGTGTAGGCAAACAGGTTCAAAACGCTCACCGGACGGCCGGCGCCCCGCACCATGCGGTCAATAAAGTCCCAGTTGGCGGCCTGCTCGGGGAACAGGCCGGTGTGCTTGAAGCTCATGGGCTTGAGCTGGAAGGTCAGGCCGCCGTAATGGATTGCCCACTGCTCGGGCAGCTTGCGGATTTCCCATTGCCCGCCGCCCGCCTTAGAGCGGTGATAGATGGCGTTCGGTTTGTCCCATGCGCGGCAGCCCGCTGCCCGTGGCCAGATGGCCTGCGGGTCGGGGCGCACCAGCACCTGATCGCCCCAGCGCTCGACCTTTTCGCCGCCGCCGCAGTCAATGACGGTGTATTCTTTCCAGTTGTCCGCGATCCACATAAAATATATCCCTCGTTCAGATGTGAGATTTACACAATTTATCAGTTTCTATTCTAACACCAAACAGCGGCGCACGCAATCAAAAAAGATATACGACCCAAAACGCTGTTTTAGGTAAAACAGCAAAAAAACCGGCGCACACGCCCGTGGGAAACGGGGGTATGCGCCGGAAACCGGGCAAAGCTTAAGCCGTGGGTTCGGCCGCGTGGGACAGACGGCGGGTGATAACGATAAACATGACAATACTCATGACCACGGAGAACAGGTCGGCCACCGGCTGGGAGAAGATGATGCCGGTCATGCCGAGATAAGCGCCTGCAATGATGACGCAGGGCACGAAGATGAAGCCCTGACGGCTGACGGCCAGCACCAGCGCCGCGGCAGCGCGTCCCATGGCCTGCAAAGCGTTTTGCAGCACGAACATGATGCCCAGCACCGGGGCGGAGAACATCAGCGCGCGCAGCATGGGGACGCCTGCTTCGATGACGGTGGCGTCGTCAATGAACAGCGAGATGATCGAATCGGCGGTAAACCAGTAGATGACCGTCAGGATGATACCCATTATCGTCGTACAGATGGCCGAGAAGTTGACCACCCCGCGCACGCGACGGATGTTGTTTGCGCCGTAGGCAAAGCCGATCAGTGGCTGCACGCCCATGGCAAGGCCAAGCTGGACGAACACCACCAGCATGTTGGCCTTCATGGCAACGCCCATGCCCGCAACCGCGTTGTCGCCATAACCGGCAAGGTACTTATTGAGCAGGATGTTGGACAGGCTCATCAGGATGTTGTTGAGCGAAGCGGGCAGGCCGATCGCAATTACACCGCCGATAATGCCGCGCACGGCGAAGTCACGCGGATGGATGGACAGCACGGTTTTGCCGCGCAGGAAGTAAAACAGGTAGAAGAAGCAGGCGCAGATGTTGCCGATCACAGTCGCGATTGCCGCGCCAGCAACGCCCCAGTTCAGCGCCAGAATCATGATAGGGTCAAGGATAATGTTGACCACGGTGCCGACCATGTTGCCGATCATCGAGGCGGTCGCTGCACCCTCGCCGCGGATGAGGTTGCAGAACCCGTTGGCGAAAATGATGAACGGCGCGCCGAGCGAAATCCAGAATAAGTAGTCATGTGCGTAGCCGATGGTGTATTCGCTCGTGCCGATGACCGACAGGATAAACGGCATGGCGCCGAGGAACACGAAAATCATAATCACGCCCCAAATCAGCGAGCCGTAGCAGCAGAACGCGCTGACCTTTTTGGCGCGGTCGCCCTCGCCCGCGCCCAGCAGGCGCGAAATGAGCGACGAGCCGCCGATGCCGAACATATTGCCGAAGGCCATCAGGATGAGGAACACCGGCGTTGCCACCGAAACCGCCGCCACCTGGTTGGCGTCGCCTGTCTGGCCGACGAAAAAGGTATCGACCATGTTATACAACACGACCACCAGCATACTCAGCATGGTCGGCACTGCCATCTGTGCAACTGCCTTGGGAATGGGGGCATCGCGGAACACAGCATCGTTATTACTCTTCATTATATTACCTCCTGTATTCAAATCTCGTAGGTAGCTACATAAAAGGGGCGAACGATCAGCCGCTGCTGATGTTCTCGCACACCCTGCGCAGGTAGCTGTGCAGCTGCGCCATTTCCGCCTCGGAAAAGCCGCGGGACGCCTGTGCGTCCAGATACAGGCGGATGTCGTGCATCACGCGCTGCACCTCGCTGAACTTGTCGGTCAGCCGGACGATGCGGCAGCGGCGGTCGCGCTCGGACACGGCGGTGGTGACAAACCCCTTGTCCTCCAGCCGCCGCAGGAAGCCGATCACAGTCGGGTGCTTGAGCCGGAAGTGCTGGCCGATGTCCTGCACGGTGGTTTCTTGCTCACCGCGCGTGTCCAGATACAGCAGTACGTCGCTTTGTGCGCAGGTCAGGCCGAGCGGGCGTAGCGCCGCGTCCGCGTGTGCCATGAACTGAATGCTGATCATTTTGATATATTCGCCGGGAAACACCGGACTGCTCAAGACGCATTCTTCCTTTCTTTTAGTAGCTTGCTACATAAATTGTATCAGCATTACGGGCGGCTGTCAACGGACTGCGGTGCGTTTTGTCGGAACGCGCAGACCGGCCGTAGAACGGGCGGTCTGACTTGTGCAGTTTTGCGCAGATGTTGGTTACTTTTTGCGCTTGGCCTTCGCCCAGCCCTTTTTCTTGGGGGGAGCGGGGCGGTGGGACACGGGACGCGCGCCCTTGGTGGTTTTGCCCGCGTGGCTGGACGGCGCAGGCGGCTTTTCGCCGCGCGCAGGGCGGATCAGGCACTCCTTGCCGAAGCCGATCAGATCCTCGCGGCCGGCTTTTTTGAGTGCAGCCAGCACGATCGGCCGCTTGTCCGGCCGCCGCCATTGCAGCAGCGCGCGCTGCATGGCTTTTTCCTCGGGCGTTTTGGCGACATAGACCGGCTGCATTGTGCGCGGGTCGATCTCCGTGTAGTACATCGCGGTGGACAGCGTGCCCGGCGTGGGGTAGAAGTCCTGCACCTGTTCAGGCATATAGCCAACCTTGTTGAGGTATTCCGCGAGCAGGATTGCGTCATCCAGCGTCGCGCCGGGGTGTGAGCTCATCAGATAGGGCACGAGGTACTGCTTGCGGCCGAGCTTCTGGTTGATGCGGGCGTACCGCTCGCGGAATTGCTCATATACAGAAAATGATGGTTTGCCCATATAATACAGAGCATTATCACTCATGTGCTCTGGCGCGACCTTGAGCTGACCGGAAATATGATGCTCGACCAGTTCGCGGAAGAATGCGTCGTTGCGGTCCGCCATCATATAGTCATAGCGCAGGCCCGAACGCACAAATACCTTTTTGATGCCCTCGATCTGCCGTAACTCGCGCAGCAGGTTGAGATAGTCCGTGTGGTCAGCCTCGAGGTTTTTGCACGCCGAGGGGAACAGGCAACGCTTGTTTTTGCACAAACCGTGTTCTTCCTGCTGTTTACAGGATGGGAAGCGGAAATTTGCCGTCGGCCCGCCGACATCGTGGATATAGCCCTTGAAGTTCGGCATCTGCACGATCTGTTTGGCTTCTGCGATCACGCTTTCGTGGCTGCGCGCCTGAATATACCGTCCCTGATGGAACGCAAGCGCGCAGAAATTGCACGCGCCGAAGCAGCCGCGGTTGTGGATGATCGAGAACTGCACCTCCTGAATGGCAGGCACGCCGCCCAGTGCTTCATACGACGGGTGGTAGGTGCGCATGTAGGGCAGGGCGTAGACATGGTCCATTTCGGCCGTGGTCAATGGACGCGCAGGCGGGTTCTGGATGAGTACGCGCTTGCCATGGCGCTGCAAAAGCGCTTTGCCGCGTACCGCGTCCTGTTCGTCGTATTGCAGCTTGACCGAGCGGGCGTAATCCGGTTTGCTGGCGCACACGTCCTCATAGGACGGGCATTCGACTGCGTTTTCGATACCGTCCGCGTCATGTGCCATATAGGCCGTGCCGCGCACGCCGACGCAGGCGTCCGCGCCTTTTTTGCCGTGTTTGAGGTTGTTCGCCAGTTCGACAACCGAATGCTCGCTCATGCCGAACATCAGCCCGTCCGCACCGGTGGATTCGAGGATCGACGGCATGACGCGGTCGGCCCAGTAGTCGTAGTGCGCGAAACGGCGCAGGCTGGCCTCAATGCCGCCGAGATAGATCGGCGTGTCCGGAAAGGCGCGCCGCGCAAGCATGGAATAAACCGTTACCGCGCGGTCGGGGCGCTTGCCCGCCTTGCCGCCGGGGGTGTAGGCGTCATCCGAGCGGCGCTTTTTGGCAGCGGTGTAGTGCGCGACCATCGAGTCGATATTGCCGCCGTTGATCAGCACGGCGTAACGTGGGCGGCCCATCGCGACAAAATCGCGCTCGTCGTGGAAATCCGGCTGGCTGAGGATCGCGACCTTGTAGCCCGCATCTTCGAGGACACGCGAGATGATCGCTGTGCCGAACGAGGGGTGATCGACGTAAGCGTCGCCGGTCACGAGCAGGAAATCGCAGTAATACCAGCCGCGATCCAGCATTTCCTGCTTGGAAATGGGGAGAAAACCGTTCATCATTTTCCTTTCGCTTTACAAATAGAGGTGGTTTGGCTATTATAATGGACAAGGCACTGTCGCAAACGGCAGGCGGTTGACCACACTCCGAAGAAAGGAGTGTGATGTTTATGGATCAGATTTTGCAGATCGTATTGCTACTTATTCTGCTGGAAATCATCAAAACCATAAAAAAATAACCGCCCTCCGACCAAAGATTGCGGTTATTTTTTTCATAAGATAACACGTTTCTGAGGTCAACCGTCTGTCAACGGTGCCTCTTTTACTATTCCCATTATAACGAATTTACCCTGTTTGTCAAGGGCGGACGCGCAGCAGGGTAAAAAATAACCGCCTCTGATACAGAGGGCGGTTATTTTTATGTCACAATGTGATGATATAGCCTCAGTTATCGAGGTAGAACTGTACCAACTCCTGCATCAACTCGTCGCGGTCGATCTTGCAGATCAGGCTGCGCGCGTTGTTGTGGTTGGTGATGTACGTCGGGTCCTCAGAGAGGAGATAGCCCACGATCTGGTTGATCGGGTTATACCCTTTCTCCTTAAGCGCGTCATATACTGCGGTCAGCGTGCGCTTCATTTCCT
>CALWEB010000084.1 GCA_944376955.1 uncultured Agathobaculum sp.
CAGAGAAGTAAACCAATGATTTGGAAAGTCCGAGCAACTGAATCAGCTCTTCATTCTTGAGCGAATCATACAAGCGCTTTTCGATGCGGGTAAAGTCGCGCTCGATCATGCGCAGGTTTTTGAGGAAGCGTCCTGCCACGCGCAGCAAAATCTGAAACACAAACCGCGTGCGCAGCGCCGTGTGTACGCCCTTGACCGCGCCCTCCGCGATCGACCGCAGGATGATGCTGTCCTCCAAGCAGACCGTAATGACCGCATTCTGCGCCCCCACGATGCCCATTGGCAGCGTGCTGAACATCTGGCCGCCATCCTCAACCGAGCTTTTTTCCACCATTGGGATGTCAACGATCATCAAAAGCTGATCGTCCTCGGTCTCGACACGCGAACTTTCCTCCGGGTCGAGCGCTGCGCGGATGAATTCCTCTTCCACATGCGCCGCACGTGCAATTTCCTCCAGCTCATCCGAGCTGGGATGCACCATATTCACCCAGCAACCCTCAGCAAAGCTGCTGATTTCCGTGATTCTTCCGTCAACAGTCTTGTAAAATTCTACCATATCTTACCGCCTTTCCGCGGCTTCACATAGCTGTGCCACCGCGAGTTTGTTTATTTCTTTTACTTCGAGGGTCTGCACTCACGGTGATCACACTCCTTTTTTGCAAGAATTTTACAATGTTTTTTCACACCAAAACAGCCCTAAACAGGGCTGTTTTTTGACACTATTATTTTGCTGCACTCAGCGATGATCCTTATCGAAAATGCGCATCAGAACATCAAAAGCTGCATCATCCGAACCCAGATCGCTGGATTTGGACTGCGTCGAAGCGGGCTTCTCCTCTGCTGCCGCAGTGGATGCCTCGGTAAACAAACCGGAGCCGGAAGCCTGTTCGGGCTGCTTGCCATCCATATTCATTTTTGCGGAGTTCGGAATATTGTCAAAGCCGGTCGCAATAACTACGACGCGAATCTCGTCATCCATTGTGTCGTCAATGAACGCACCGAAGATGATATGCGCATCCGGATGCGCCGCCTGCTGCACCATGGTAGCCGCGGTCTCAACTTCATCCAGACCGATGTCATCCGAACCGATAACGGAAACGATAACGCCGTGCGCCATATCGATCGAGGTTTCCAGCAGCGGGCTGGAAATCGCCATGCGTGCTGCTTCCGCAGCCTTATCTTTCCCAGCAGCGCGGCCGGTACCGATATGTGCATAACCTGCATCCTTCATAACCGATGTAACATCCGCGAAGTCCAGATTGATAAAGCCCGGAACAGTAATCAGCTCAGAGATATTCGCAACCGCCTGACGGAGTACACCGTCCGCGATCTCAAATGCATTCTTAAAGGTGATCTTCTGCTCGGATACGTACTTAAGACGCTCGTTCGGGATGATAACCAACGAGTCAACATTCTTGTTGAGTTCATCGATACCGCCGAGCGCCTGTTCCAAACGCTTCTTGCCCTCAAATGCAAACGGACGAGTCACAACGCCAACCGTCAGGATGCCCATTTCACGAGCAATCTGCGCCACCACCGGCGCCGCGCCGGTACCGGTGCCGCCGCCCATGCCGGCAGTGATAAAGACCATATGTGTATTGGCAAGCGCCGCAGCGATCTGATCCTTGCTTTCTTCCGCTGCCTTGCGGCCGATCTCCGGATTTGCACCCGCGCCCTGTCCCTTGGTCAGCTTCTCGCCAATCTGGATCTTGGTCCCGGCCTGAGAATAGTTCAGCGCCTGCATATCCGTGTTGATCGAAATAAACTCAACACCCTGCACGCCGCTTTCGACCATGCGGTTGACTGCGTTTCCGCCGCCGCCGCCGACGCCGATCACTTTAATATTTACTACATTATCCAAGCCCTGTTCAAACTCAAAACCCATTGTTGCCATCCTCCGTTTTATGATAAAGAATCGTTCAGATTATCTTATACATTCTCTTGTCCGCAAGCCTGCTGTTTCTTGCCGGCAAGCTACCACTATTGTTTTAATTTTACCTCTATTTGTTCCATTTTGCAACAGAAATTAGTGAATTGCTCAAAAAAAACTGAAAGTTTTCTGTATCTTTCCACCAAATTTATACCAGAAGCCCCTGCAAATCCATGCTGCGCAAAGTTTTCCGGCCTTCTTTTGGCCTTTTTCCTCCATTTTCCCTATTCTTCTGTTGTATCCCAGTCGGCATCCCCTGTGTCAGCTTGTCCATCGTCCTGTGCCGCATCTTCCGCATCCGGATCCTCTGTCCCGCCTTCATCCGAGGAATCCAGCTGCTGCGCATCTGCATCCTCCGGCTGCTGCGATGCGCCGTCCGATGATGGATCATCGGTGGCCGGCGTGGAGATGGTCGGTGACGATGCCGCGGAAGCCAGTCCCGACTTTGCGACATTATCTGCTGTATCCGGTACATAATGCAGGCGGTTCTGGCTATCCCAATACAGCCGCCCGATGTCGGAGGGGGACAGCCGTTCCTCGATCACAGTCTGGGCAAACCGCAAGTGGTATGCCAGATCATCCACCGTGCCGACCCGGATATCAAACCGACCTTGGTAGCCAATGCGGATATCCCGCGGATCGGACAGGTTGATAAAATTCAAGCCGTCCAGCATATCCGCCGCATCCATGGTCTGCAAAATGGTCAGCAAATCCTCCGCCTCGTCGCTCGACGCCTCTGCCAACATCTGCCCGGGTTGCACATCGGTCAGTGTCATGCCAACCACCACCGGCAAACCGGCATTGGTTGCGCTCAGTTCCAGTACCTTTCCCTGTTCACTCAGCAGCAAATATCCGCCTTCCGCAGGAACGGCAACCAACGCCTTGCATTCGGTTACCGTCACGACCAACGCGTTTGGCAAGTGCCGCCGGATCTGCACGGTTTCCAGATAGGGGAACTTGTATAATAACGCATCTGAAACTTTCACTTTATTCCATAGATACAGGTTGTCCCCTTGCTTGACGTCCATCCCGGCTACAATTTCCTCCGCGCGGTACTTAACCGTGCCCTCCACCGTGATGGTATCCACTTTAAAGAAAACCGTCAGCGCCAACGTCGCAGCCGCCAGCAAAATGCCAATAAACAGCACACGTCCGACAGCGTGAAAAAAACGCTGCCGGCTGCTGACGCGCCGTCGCATCTGCTCCGGCGTTTTCTGTCTTCGCTTTCTGCGTCTCATTGTGGCGCCCCTTCGTTTTTATTTCCCGTGATGCTCTATTGCCCACATGATCTCACGGTAGATCTTCTCGCTCGCGTCATGCGCGGCCAAACTGGTAGCGGCATGACCCATCTGCTGCAACGCTGCACGGTCCGACAGCATGGACTGGATTTCATCATACAGCTTTTGCGGCGACGCATCCTTTTCCAGCAGTACGCGGCAGCCACCGGCCTGTTCCAACGCGCGGGCGTTTTTTTCCTGATGGTTTTCCGCTACATACGGCGACGGCACCAACAGCGCAGGCCTCCCCAGCATACACAGCTCCCCCATCGTCGCCGCACCTGCGCGGCAAACGACCAGATCAGCCGCAGCCAAGCGGTCGGCCATATCATAAATATATTCCGTCACTTCAATATTGGGATGTTGGGTCAAATCAGCGCCCTGCTCTTTTGCCATGCGCGGCAGCCAGTCACGCGCCGCTGCACCTGTGGCATGTATATGGTGATACGGTACGTTATTTTTACACTCAAGCGCAATCGCATCCGCCATATGCTCATTCATATACTTTGCGCCCATCGAGCCCCAGAAGGAAACCACCAGCTGATCGGTTTCCGTCAGCCCAAATCGGGCGCGTGCCTTTTCGCGGTCCGATGCAAGGATCTCCCCGCGCACCGGGGCACCGGTCAGCACAACCTTATCCCCTCCGCCAAGGATTTCCCTTGCCTGTTCAAAACAGACCAGCACACGGTCCGCCTTTTGGGAGAGCATTTTCGTAACCTTGCCGGGCAGTGCGTTCACCTCCAGCAGCACGGTCGGGATGCCCATTTGCTGCGCTGCCCGCACCACCGCAAAGGACGCGTAACCGCCGCAGCCGATCACACAGTCTGGCCGTGCCTGCCGCAGCAGTTTTTTCGCCTTGCCAACCGCCGAAACCGCCAGCTTTGCCGCCTTCACATTATGCGCCAAGCCCTTCGGGCTAAGCGAACGCGACATCCCGATGATCTCGATCGCATCGAGCGGATATCCTTCCCGCGGCACCAGCTTATTCTCAATACCGCGTGCCGAACCCGCAAACCGGACCACGGTTTCCGGATGTTTATGCTCAAAATAGCGTGCAATCGCCAGCCCGGGTGTCACATGGCCACCTGTACCGCCGCCGGTGATATACAGTCTCACGTGTTTTCCCCCTTTTCCATCAATGCCAATGATCGGCCTTCACCTATTCCTCTGCGCGCGTATCCACCCGCGCATATCTGGAAATATTGAGCAGTATCCCCATTTCGCCCAGCTGCATCAGCAGCGCTGTGCCGCCGTAGCTGAAAAACGGCAGGCTGGCACCCGTAACCGGGATGATGCCTGTGATAACAAACAGGTTCATCAGCGTCTGGATTGCAAGCTTTGCCGTGATGCCGGTTGCCATCAGGCAGCTGAACTTATCCGGCGCGGCGCGTGCAATGCGGAAACCGCGGAAGATCAAATAGGCAAACAGCAGCAACACCAGCAGCGCACCAACCAGCCCCATCTCCTCGCACCATGAGGAAAAGATAAAGTCGTTCTGCGGTTCGGGCAGATACAGATGCTTCTGCATTCCCTGTCCCAGCCCGCGGCCGAACAGTCCGCCCGAGCCAATGGCGATCTGGCTCATCGCGCCCTGCCAACCCTCGTCACGCATGTTGGAAAACGGGTCCAGCCAGACCGCGAAACGCTCCTGCACATGGTCAAACGCGAAATAAAAGCCTGTCAGTGTCACCGCACCTGCAATGCCGATCGGCACGAAATACCACAGACGCATCCCGCCTGCTACCAGGATCACAACGCCCAAGCCACAAATGATCATCATGGCCGAGGTATGCGGTTCCAGGAACAGCAGCCCTATGTAAGCAATTAACAGGAACCCATACGGCTTGATCAAGCCTTTGAAGCTCCGGATGCTTTGCGTATCCCGCGCCACCCAATAGGAAAAGCATACAATAACCGTAATTTTTGCCAGCTCGGACGGCTGGAAGCCAAACAGCCAGCGCTGCGCGCCCTTGGATGCCGTACCGAGGGGCGTGATGACCAGAACGAGCAGGATCAGCGAAAGGATCATCAATTCCTTATAAAACCTTGCATAGATCTTATAGCTGATTTTGGAAATGCAGATCATTGCAACGACACCGATCGCCGCATTGATCCCCTGCTGGGAAATGAAGAAGGTCGCGCTGCCCTGATAAAACAGCGCATTGGAATAGCTGGCCGAAAATAATGCGATCAAACCGATGACCAGCAGCAGCAATACGGAACCAAATACGCCCACATCCCATGTATGCGCGCGCACCCGTGCCCGCACATGGGTGCGTGCAGGCGGCCGTGTCCGGGATTGCATCATGGCCGCGTCGCGCGGTACGGGCGCACGATCCGGCCGGGGCATCGGATATGCGTCTATCCTTTGTCGTCTATCCGGTCGGCGCGGGGAACGCGCCTGTCTGGTTGTCGAAGCCATGAGGACACCTCCGAAGGGTTAAGATTAAGGCAGCACCGGAGCCAGTGCCACAAAATATGCCAGCAGGCAGAGTACAATCGTGATGCCCGAGAAGGTCAGCACAATTTTCCTCTCGCTCCAGCCGCACATCTCAAAATGATGGTGGATCGGCGCCATCTTGAACAGACGCTTGCCGTGAGATGCTTTAAAATAGGTGACTTGCAAAATCACCGACAGGGTTTCAATGATATAGATCAATCCAACGAGCAACAGGATCAGCGGCATATCGCACGCAAAGGCCAAGCCGGCCACCGCGCCACCGAGAAACAGCGAACCTGTATCGCCCATAAACACCTTTGCCGCCTCAAAGCTATAGACCAGGAACGCCGCAAGGCCGCCTGCCCGCGCCGCCCCGAAAACGACAACGCCCGCATCGCCGCGCGCAGGACC
>CALWEB010000085.1 GCA_944376955.1 uncultured Agathobaculum sp.
AGCCGGATATCATCCACTGCCACGGCGGCCGCGCCAATCTGATGGGCGCGATGGTGCGCCGGATGCGCCGCGTGCCGGTCGTGACGACCGTCCATTCGGATTATAAGCTGGACTACCTCGGCAACCCGCTCAAGCAGCATACGTTCGGCGCGGCCAATGCGGTGGCGCTGCGCTTTCTGGATTTCTACCAGCCGGTGGCCGACCGTATGGCGCGCACGTTGATCGAGCGCGGCTTTGATCCCGAGCGCATCGTCAAGATCTATAACGGCATGGAGTTCAAGCGGCCGGAGGGCGAATTTGACCGCGCCCAATACCTTAAAGAAAACTACGGTGCGGAGATCGAGGAGGGGGACGTACTGTGCGGCATCGCCGCGCGCCTGACCGCGGTCAAAGATATTGCAACCACCGTGCGCGCCTTCGCCGCTGCGCTGCAGGATGCGCCGCAGCTGCGTCTGTTCATTGCGGGCGAGGGTGAGGATGAGGACATGCTCAAAAAGCTGTGCGCCCAGCTCGGTGTTTCCGACCGCGTGACGTTTTGCGGTTGGGTGACGCCGGTCGAGCCGTTTTTCCGTGCGATGGACATTAACCTTTTGTCCTCGGTGTCCGAAACCTTCCCGTATTCCATTCTGGAGGGCATCTGTGCGGGCTGCGCGACCATCTGCTCGGACGTCGGCGGTATGCCGGAACTGATCGACACGGGCGAGAACGGTTATATCTTCCCCGTGGGGGACGACAAAAAGCTGAGCCAATATATGACGCGGCTGGCGAATGACCCGGAACTGCGCCAAACCTTTGCGCAGGCGCTGTATGAAAAAGCCTCGCGTGATTTTTCCAAGGACAAGATGTGTGAGCGGCAGGAGGCCAATTACCGCCACCTGCTTGCGCGGTTCCACCGCCCGAAGGACGAGCGCGAGAGTATTGTCATCTGCGGCGCGTATGGCCGCGGTAACGCGGGCGATGACGCCATCCTCGAGGCAATCGTGCAGGAGATGCGCGCACTTGCCCCGGAACGCACGATCTGCGTTATGTCCCGCCGTCCGCAGGAAACCCGCCTGACCTACCGCACGGGCGCGGTATACACCTTTAACATTTTTTCCGTGCTGCGGCGGTTCCGCAAAGCGGCGCTTTATATCAACGGCGGCGGCACGCTGATGCAGGACGTGACCTCGACCCGTTCGATCTGGTATTACTGCTACACGCTGCGTGCAGCGAAAAAGCGCGGCTGCGAGGTGATGATGTACGGCTGCGGCATCGGTCCGATCAACCGCGCGGGCAACCGTGCTATGGCGGCCAAAACCATTGACGGGTCGGTTGACCGTATCACGCTGCGCGATGAAAACTCCAAGCAGGAGCTGGCGCGCATGGGCGTGACCCGGCCGGATATCCGCGTATCTGCGGACCCGACCATTATCCTTGACCCGGCGCCGCGGGAAATCGTTAATCTCGCGCTGGAACAGAGCGGCATCGACCCGGAGGGCAATTATATCGGGTTCGGTCTGCGCAACTGGAAAGGGTTGGACGCGGCGCTGCCCGCGATTGCAGCGGCGGCGAATTATGCCTATGAAAAACATGGATTGACGCCGGTATTCGTGCCGATTGAGTTCCCCAGCGACTTGACGCCGGCCGAGCGGGTGGGCGCGCTGCTGCACTGCCCGTGGTATGCGGTGCGCACGCGTCAGCCGATCGAGGTGACCATCGGTATCCTCGCGCGCATGAAAACCGTGGTCGGTATCCGGCTGCATTCACTGATGTTCTCGGCGGGGCAGGGGGTGCCGGTTGTCGGCATGAGTTACGATATCAAAGTGGACAGCTTTCTTAAATATATTGGCAGCAGCACCTGCCTGCAGCTGCGTGAGGTACACGCAGACGATCTGTGCAGTATGATTGACAAATGCTTGTCCGGTGCGCTGGACGAGGAAGTGCGGCGCAATGCCAGACTGCTGCGCGAGCGCGAGCATGAAAATGTGCGCGGCGCGGCGATTCTGCTCGGCATTGCACAGGAAAAGGAGGAGGCCGAATGAAAAACCATATCGTTTGCCTTTCGACAACCAATTACCACCCATTGCCTACGCGCAAGCAGAACGTGATGAGCCGCCTGCGGAACAGTGAGGTGCTGTATTTTGACCCGCCGGTGTCGCTGATTGCACCGCTCAAGGACAAAAAGGCATCAGCTTATATCCATAAGTACAAGCAGCCGGGCGAGAAGGTGGAAGGGCATGAGAATATCACGGTGTACGCATTGCCGCCTGTGCTGCCGTTCTTCAACAAGTTCCGCTGGGTGAATAAGATTAACCAGAAGCGGCAGGCGGCATTTGTGCGCAAAAAGATGCGCGAGCATGGTTTCGGGGACGAGACTGTGCTGTGGTGCTATTCGCCGTCTTCGTGCGACATCGTCGAGCATGTGCCGCACCGCGCGCTGGTGTACGACTGCGTGGATCGTCATTCGGCCTATAAAGGTCACATCAATCCGGCGGTGGTCGATCAGATGGAGCGTGATCTGGCGCAGCCTGCCGATCAAGTGTTTGCGACCGCAGTTGGCTTGGCAGAAACACTCGAGAAGATCAATCCGACGACCAAAATGATCCCCAATGGTGCGGCGTATGAGATTTTCTCGCGTGTGCAGAAGGAAAAGGACACGCTGCCCTGTCCAGACGATATGAAAGATTTGAAGCACCCGGTGTTTGGCTTTGTCGGCATGTTGCAGGAGTGCATCGACTATGCACTGATCGAAAAACTGGCCAAAGAGCGGCCGGACGCAACGATTTTCCTCATTGGCCGCACGCTGCCGGGCGTGGATTTGACGCATTTGCAGAAGTATTCCAATATCGTGTTCCACGGCTTGGTGCCGCAGCCCGAGCTGCCCGCGTACCTTGCACAGATGGATGTGTGCCTGAACGTGTTCCGCGCGGGCGCATTGAGCAAGGACGTGTCACCTTTGAAATTCTACGAGTATTTGGCCACCGGCAAGCCGGTTGTCTCGACGCGTGAGCCGCTGCAGGTCGAGGATTTCAAAGATGTGGTTTATATCGCGCATAACGCGGATGAATTCCTCGCGCTGTGCGATGCAGCTGCTGCGGAAAACGACACGGACAAGGTGCAAAAGCGGCTGGACTACGGCGCGCAATGCTCATGGACTGAGCGGGTGCATCAGATGGAGCAAGTGCTGTATGCCGGGGGCGTTCTGCACGAAAGCTGACGCGCGCGGCGGATATCTTTGGGCATTTGCACAAAAGACGAAAAAACCATGTAAAATGCTTGCAATACGCAGCGGCATTGGATAAAATAGTAGTGTATCTTCACCGATCGCCTGAGAGAAAGAGGTGCGCATATGACCGGCAGTGTTTTCTTGATGCAAACAGTGGAAAAGCTCGGGCATTCGTGCATGGTTTCGGGCATTGGTGCAGCACATTGAGCACATACAGGACACGGGTATATCCGTGTCCTCATTTGTTTTTGAGGAGGAAATGCAGATGAAAAAAGTACTGGTCATCATGGGCTCGGACAGCGACCTGAAGGTGATGGAAAAGTGCATCGACCGCTTAAAGTCGTTTGACATCCCGACCGAAGTGCGTATTTGTTCCGCACACCGCACGCCGGCGGTGGCGGAGCAGCTGGCCAAAAACGCGAAAGCAGACGGCTGCGGCGTCATCATCGCGGCGGCGGGCAAGGCGGCCCATCTGGGCGGCGTGCTGGCCGCGAATACGACCCTGCCGGTCATCGGCGTGCCGATGGGCACGAGCGTAATGGGCGGCATGGACAGCTTGCTCTCCATCGTGCAGATGCCAAAGGGCATCCCGGTGGCAACGGTGGCGATTGACGGCGCGGACAACGCGGCCATCCTTGCCGCGCAAATGATCGCCCTGTCGGACGATGCGCTTGCGGACAAGCTTGCACAGTTTAAGGAAGACATGGCAAACGAGGTTATGGCCAAGGACGAAAAGATCAAGGCACAGTTTGCATAAAGGGTAAAGGCGCGGCGGGCGTGACCATTGCGTCGGCCGGGTAAAACCCAAAACAAAATCGTTTGTTTTAAATTACATATATAAATGGAGGAATATGGACATGGAAAAGAAAGAACAGCTCTACGAAGGCAAGGCCAAGAAGGTTTTTGCAACGGATGACGCGAATCTCGTGATCGTGGACTACAAGGATGATGCGACGGCGTTCAACGGCGAAAAGAAGGGCACGATTGCCGGTAAGGGCGTCATCAACAATGTGATGAGCAACCATATGTTCCAGCTGCTCGAGCAGCAGGGCGTGCCGACGCATTTTGTCGAGCAGCTTTCCGACCGCGAAACCGTGGTCAAGAAGGTGTCCATTGTACCGCTCGAAGTGATCATCCGCAACATTTCGGCCGGTTCGTTTGCCAAGCGTTACGGCGTAAACGAAGGCATTGTATTTGACGAGCCGACCATCGAATTCTCCTACAAAAACGACGATCTGGGCGATCCGCTCATGAACGCTTACCATGCTATTGCACTTAAACTCGCGACTCGCGAGGAGATCGAGCAGATCAAGGGCATGGCCTTCAAGGTCAACGAAGTGATGAAGCAGTATTTCGATACGCTGAACGTCACGCTCGTGGACTTCAAGCTTGAGTTCGGCAAGACCGCGGACGGCACCATCGTGCTGGCTGACGAGATCAGCCCGGACACCTGCCGCCTGTGGGACAAGACCACTGGCGAAAAGCTGGATAAGGACCGTTTCCGCCGTGATCTGGGCGGCGTGGAAGAGGCCTATCAGGAAATCATGAAGCGCGTCATGAGCAAGTAACAACCGAATCGAATTATAAAAAAGGCAGATCCATGAAATATCGTATTCTAAAGCAAAGTAAAACCCCGTTTGATAAGGTACACGAAGAGTGCGGCGTGTTCGGCATCGCCGCACCGGAGGGCAAGGAGATTGCAGCCGCGCACG
>CALWEB010000086.1 GCA_944376955.1 uncultured Agathobaculum sp.
GGATACAGCCGCGCGGCGAGCGCCGCCTTGCCCTGATGCGCCCCGCCAATCAATAAAACCGTCATACGATCAGCCCTCCAAATGCGGCGCAGGCGAGCGACAAAACCTCCGCCACCGAAATACAAAATCCAGCCAGATCGCCTGTGATGCCGCCGAAGATACGGCGCGTCAATTTCTCGTGCGCGCCGTACCACAAAAGAAGTACGACCGCCCAGACCTTCGCCGCCGTTAAACCATGCGGCACGGTGTACACCAACAGCCCGGCAATCGCCAGATAGACCGCCATTTCCACAAACAGCATGACAGCAACTGCTTTTTTGTCACTGTTGTCCGCAAAGATGCGCGCAAGGCCGCTGTCCTTGGCGCAGGGCGACAGCACCACCTTGCAGCCACCCAGACAGCGCGCCAATGCAAATCCGACAAGCGCCAGCGGCAGCAGCGCAGGCCGTGTATAAATCTGCGCAAAGCAGCCGGCTTCGACCAACAGGAAAGCGATCAGCCACATCGGACCGAATGCGCCGACATGCGGATCTTTCAAAATCGCCAGCCGCTTTTCCCGGTCGCCGTACGAACAGACCGCGTCACAGGTGTCGCACAGACCATCCAGATGGATACCGCCCGACACGAAAAGCGGGATCAGCGCCGCCCCGACCGCGTAAAACAGCCCCTCGGCTGCAAAATGCGCGCAAAACGCAAACCAAAGCCACTCGAGCGCGCCAATCAGTACGCCGATCAGCGGCAGAAAGCCAAGCGCCCAGCGCATCGTGCGCTTTTCCCACTGCACCTGCGGCACAGGTATTGCAGAATACAGCGAAAACGCAACCAGAAGGCCGCTCCATGCGCTTTTCATATGCTTTCTTCCCCTTTCAACGGCAGCAGAATGCCGCAAACCGACTCATAGACTGCATCCGCCCGTGATGCCAGCGCGCGGTTCAGCGCCGCAAGGTCGCGGATATACCGCGCCGTTTCGGGCGGGTAATCCATCCCGTCGGCAAAAATCTCATCCGTCACCACGACCAGCGTTTCGCAGCAGTCTTGCAGATGCGTCATGCCTGCAAGGATGCTGCCAAACGCCGCGTCACCTGCGCCTCCCGGCGCGAACATCTCGTTTGCCAGCAGGTTGCCCAGATCTTCGAGCAAAATCCCGTCATAATGCTGCGTGAGTGCCAGTCCCGCCAGATCGAACGGCTGCTCAACCGTCTCAAAGCCTTTTCCTTCCCGCAGCGCGCGGTGCCGCGCAATGCGCGCCTGCGCCGCCGCACCAAATGGCTGCATGGTTGCCAGATACAGTCGGGAGGACGGCGCACAGTCGCACAGCAGGCGCTCCGCGTGCGCGGATTTTCCGCTTGCCGCGCCCCCTGTTACCAAAATCAGCATGAATGCCCTCCCCCCTGTTGAATTATGCCAATGGCTGATACGCTTGAACCCCGGCCTCTGCGAAACTGGGCATTCCGTCGTAGGCTGCGAACACCAGATCGAGCAAGCTGACCGCCGCGACCGCGCCCGTGCCCTCGCCCAGCCGCATTCCCGCTGTGATAAACGGGTGCAGTTCGAGTGCATCCAGCAGCAGTGCGCCCGCAGGTTCCTCCGAGCGGTGTCCCGCGAGCAGATAACCGCGCACGTCCGGGCACAGCCGCACAGCTAGCAGCGCCGCCGCGCACGAAATCACACCATCCAGCATGACAGGCAGGCCGCAGGCCGCCGCACCGAGGTACAGCCCGGCAAGTCCCGCGATATCCAGCCCGCCGACCTTGTGCAGTACGTCGAGCGGGTCGTTCGGGTCAGGCTGATGAAGTACGAGCGCGGTTTGGATAGCGCACAACTTGCGTGCAAGCCCCTCCGAGGACAAACCCGCACCGCGTCCGGTCACGGTTTCGACCGCCGCGCCGGTCAGCGCCGCGGTGACGGCGGCGCTCGTCGTCGTGTTGCCGATGCCCATTTCGCCGCCGCACAGCAGCTCGTAGCCCTGCGACGCGCACCATTCCGCCAGTTCGATACCGACCTCAACCGCACGCACGGCTTCGTCCCGCGTCATGGCAGGCTCTTGGGCCATGTCCGCCGTACCGTATCGGATTTTGCGGCGCAGAATGCGCTCACCCTGTACGTCGCGCGCCACGCCAATGTCCACCGGAAAGCTGTCCATGCCGATGTGCCGCGCCATCAAGCACACGCTTGACTGGCCGCGCCCCATGTTTTCGGTCACAGTTGCGGTCACTTCCTGCCCGCACTGGGTCACACCCTCAGCAACCACACCGTTATCCGCGCAGAACATCACGACCGCACGCTTTCGGATCGACGGGCGCGGTGTGCGCCGGATGGCGGCGATCTGTGCCACCGCGTCCTGCAACAGCCCTAAGCTGCCCAACGGCATGGCAATATCGGAAAAGCGGTTTTGCGCCTGCGCGCGACTTTGTTCACACGGCGGGCGCACCGCCGCAATGGTCTGCTGCAAATCCATCGTATTTTATCCTTTCTGCGCACAGCGGCGCACAAAATTTGCGGCAAACACCGGATTTGCCCGAAAATACAGGTGCGGAAAGCCCGCGTACAGCGTATCGCTTGCATGGATGCACGCCCACGCGCGTCCATTGGGCTTGACCGCATCAAAATCCGCACCCGCATTGCCCGAAAACGCATAGTGGAACTCGTGCGCGCGGATAGAATCCCCCGCGCGGCACAGCAAGTTGTCCTGCCGCGCGGTCAGCGTCACATAACCGAAGGGCTGGAGTTTTTGCGTGAGGTTCGCGTCCACGTCCAGCACGCCTGCCATCTCTGCGCCGTCCAGCGT
>CALWEB010000087.1 GCA_944376955.1 uncultured Agathobaculum sp.
ACGCCATGCGCGAATTATCGACCGCCTGCAGGGCGGTTCTGTATCTGCGGCTGAGCCGCGACGACGATAGTCCCGGCGAAAGCGAGAGCATCCAGAACCAGCGCAGCCTGCTGCAAGGGTATGCGGCGCAGTACGGGTTCACCGTCGTCGGGGAATATGTGGATGACGGCTGGTCGGGCACGCGCTTTGACCGCCCGCGCTTTCAGGATATGCTCCGTGATATGGAGCAGCACCGGTTCGAGGTCGTGCTGGTCAAGGATTTGTCGCGGCTCGGGCGCGATTATATCCAGACCGGGAGGTATTTGGAATTGGTGTTTCCTGAGCATGGCGTGCGCCTTATCGCGGTGGGGGACGGCATCGACACCGCACGGGCGGATACCGATCTAGCGCCGTTCCGCAACGTCATCAACGAGATGTATGCCCGCGATACCAGCCGCAAGATTCGCAGCGCGCTGCACACCAAAATGCAGGCGGGAAAGTTCATCGGTAATTTTGCGCCGTACGGGTATCAGAAAGACCCGGCGGACAAAAACCATCTGATTCCGGACGAGCGGGCCGCCGCGACCGTGCGGCAGATCTTTGCATGGGCGGCTGCGGGTAAGCGCCCGGCGGAGATCACGCGGATGCTGAACGAGCGCGGCGAGCCGCCGCCGGCTGTCTATCGCACCTTGGTGCATCCGGGACTCAATCCAAACCATTCCTCCAAATACAAGGTATGGACCTCGGTGGGCGTCAGCCGTATGTTGCAGGATGTGGTGTATCTGGGGCATATTGCGCAGGGGAAGACCGACAAGGTCAGCTTCAAAAGCAAAAAGACGCGCGAAAAGCGGGCAGAAGAGTGGATTGTCGTTCCGGATTGTCACGAGCCGCTGGTTTCCCGGCAGACCTTTGACGCGGTGCAGCGCCAGCGGTCGGCTCGTCGCTGTGACCGGAAAGGGGCGTTTTCCAATCTGTTTTCCGGGCTCGTCTTTTGCTTGGACTGCGGCAAGGCCATGTCCACGGTCGGCACGCGCAAGAAAGGCTCGGCGGCGAGTCTAGCTTGCGGCGCGTACAAACTCCGGGGCACCGCTGCCTGCTCCAATCATTTTATCTCCTATGAGTCGCTTTACCACTGTGTATTGGATGCGGTGCGGCGCTATGTCTGCCTGTCCGAACAGGACTGCGATGCCTTATTTGAGCGGTTGCAGCATCGGCTGCGTCTGGATGAGCGGGGACGAGAAGCAGGCCGCGAACGGGAACGGTTGACACAGGAGCGAACGCGGGTACAGCGTCTGGTCGCGCAGCTTTATGAAGATCGCGCGGCGGGGAAGATCGGGGAGACGAACTTTTATCCGCTGCTCGAACGGTATGAGCGCAAAACGGCTGCGCTGCAGCAGCAGATCGGCGCGCTGCAGCCGGATAGCGGGGCGCAAAGCTTGCAACAGCTACAGGAACGCTTGCGGGCGATCATTCGCCGCTATACGGATGTGGAGGAATTGACACCGTCCTTGCTGTTTGAACTGATCGAGCGGATCGAGGTCGGACAGGGTACATACGAAAAGACAGAAAAAGGCAAGGTGAAGCGACAAAAAGTGATCATTCATTTCCGCTTTCTGCCCGCACCCTGTGAAATCAACTGGATAGAATAAACGGGACGTACTTGATGGTACGTCCCGTTTGTTTTTGTCTGTTATGGAGTTATGTCAGTGCGGTGAAGCTCGTCAGGATTTTTGCGCCCTCCGCGCGGGTAGCGCTGCCCTGCGGGGCGAGCGTGGTTGCGGTGCGGCCGCTGATCAGTCCAACAGATACCGCCCACTGCATGGCATCCTGCGCATATGCGCTCACCTGTGCGGCATCCGTGTACACGGACAGATCGGCGCGTGCGCTGGTATCCATGCCGAGGTAATTTGCCAGTCGGTAGAGCAGTACGGCGGCCTGTTCGCGAGTGACTGTGTCATTCGGCGCGAAGGTTTCGTCGTTGTAGCCGGTGACAAGGCCGTTCGCCCGCGCCCAGTAGACGGGCAGGGCATAATAGGCGTTCGCATCCACGTCGGCATAGGGATAGCCGAGGTTGTCGCCCACTTCGGGCTTGCCTGCGAGGTTATACAGTACCGTGGTCAGCATCGCGCGTGTGACGACCGTATCGGGCGAGAAGGTATAGGCACTCGTGCCGTTCATCAGCCCCTGCTCTACAATCTCGCCCACGCTGTCATAATACCAGCTTTCCGCGGGTACATCGGTGAACAGGCGGCCGTACTCGGTCAGTGTGCAGGTGATAACCGGGCTGTTCAGATGGCCGGATCGCATGGCGATGCACTTGGTGGTTGTCGTGGGCGTGAACGGCCCGGTGTAGGGCGTGCTTTCGGCGGTTGGCGTGGAGCCGTCGGTCGTGTAATAAATGGACGCGCCCGCAGTGGCGCACGAGAGCGTCAGTAAGCCGTTTTCATAGGAAACCGTCGGCGCCGCCGTGGGTGGTATGCCGGCAACCGTTTTGGTCGTCACCGGCGTACGCGTGCCGTATTTGTCAATGCCGACCACGGTGAACGTTGTATCCTTGGTAATCGTGATTGGGCCGGTGTACTTGGTGCTGCTGAGGTGCGGGGTCGCGGTGCTGGTCGTGTAATACAGGGTCAGCCCCTTGTCCGCAGTCGAAAACGTGACCGAAACACCGTTGTCACCCGGTGTGGAGGTGATGGTCGGCGCAGTATACGCGGGGAGATTGGTTCCCTTGTTCGGGGCGCTGGTATAGACAACGCCGTTTTGCGGGGTGATGCCGCGGCGGCGCAGCAGTTCGGCCACGGTGACAAATTCATACCCCTGCGCTTTGAGCGTATCAATCGCACGCAGCGCACCCTGCACGCTGGTCTGGTAGATGTCGTGCGTCAGCACGATTGCGCCGTCGTGTGCGCCTTTGATGATGTTGTTGTAGACCGTGTTTGCATTGCGGTACTTCCAGTCGAGCGGGTCCACACTCCACAGGATGATGGGCGCGGCAACCGTGCTCTTGACCGCGCCGCCCAGCGCGCCGCCGGGGGTGCGCACCATGTCGGTGTACGAGCCACCCATGCGGTCAAACAGCAGGCTTTCCACGCGGCTGACCTCGCTCGAGATCGTGCTCGCGCTGTAGTTGTCGAACGGGATGAGGTGCTGGTAAGTATGGTTGGCGAGCTGGTGGCCCTCGTCCCGCATCCGTGTGAGAATGTCTTTGTGGTTGACAATGCCATGGGAGCCGTTTGTGCCGTTCATAAAGAAGGTTGCCTTGGCGCCACGGGCTTTCAGCCCATCCAGCAGGGTGGAGGTATAGGTCGAGGGGCCGTCATCAAAGGTGAAGGCAATCAGTTTGGCGCTGGTATTTGCCGCAACGGGTGTTTCCTCGGTCGCCGCGGCCAGCGGCAGGCAGGCAATCAGCAATGTAAGCCCTAGCAGTAGGGCGGTGAGTCTTTTTTTCATAGCGGCCTCCTTTTCAGGCAAAACGTAGGATAGTAGGATACCCACATTGTACCCGCTGGCGCGCGTGCCGTCAATTCCTTTTGGACGTGTTTTATAACAAAACGCGCCGCAGTCCTTTGGGGGACAACGGCGCGTACAGTCGTGTGAGAGAAATATTACAGGAAGATATATTTCAGAATGAATAATACTGCGAGTACATACATGAGCGGAGTGACCTTTTTGCCCTTGCCTGCGGCGAGGTTGAGCAGAACATAGGAGATAACGCCCATCGAAATGCCCTCGGAGATGCTGTAAAACAGCGGCATGGAGATGATGGCGAGGTAAGCCGGGATGGCGTCGGTCAGGTTATCCAGATCGAAGCGGATCTCGGTGACCGTGCCGACCATCAGGAAGCCGACCATAATCAGTGCCGGCGCGGTGGCGAAGGAGGGGATCGCCGTGAAGATCGGCGCGAACAGCGTGGAGATCAGGAACAGCACGCCGGTGACCAGTGCGGTCAGGCCGGTGCGGCCGCCGACAGCCACGCCGGAAGCGGACTCGACGAAGGTCGTGGTGGTCGAGGTGCCGAGGATGGCGCCCGCCGAAGTCGCGATTGCGTCGGACAGCAGCGCGGGCTTGATGCCCGGCAGCTTGCCGTCCTTGTCGAGCATGTCCGCCTTGGTGGCAACGCCGATCAGCGTGCCGAGCGTATCAAAGATATCGACAAACAGGAACGAGAAGATGACCACGATGAAGTTGATGATGCCGACTGCGCCAAAATCCACGTTGAAGCACTGGCCGAAGGTCAGACCGAGCTTGGAAAAGTCGGTCATGCCAAAGGCCGGGAACAGGGTATAGAAGCCCGCTTCTGCGTCCGGCACATACAGGCCGGTCAGCTGGCACAGCATACCGATGATCCAGGTCAGCAAAATGCCGAACAGGATCGCACCCTTGACGCGGTGGATATACAGCACCGCCGTGATGAACAGGCCGACGAGCGCGAGCAGCGCGCAGATGCCGGCGGTGTGGAAGTTGTCGGTAAAGCTGGTGATGGTGACGAGCGTGGAGGAGTCTACCGACAGCCCCGCGTTCTGCAAACCGATGAAGGCGATGAACAGGCCGATGCCGACCGAAACGCCGCGCTTGAGTGTCAGCGGGATGGCGTTGAAGATCGCCTCACGCACAGTGGTCAGCGACAGGACGATGAAGATCAGGCCCTCGATAAAGACCGCAAGCAGCGCGACCTGCCAGCTGTAGCCGTAACCGGCGACAACGGTGTACGCCATAAAGGCGTTCAGGCCCATGCCGGCGGACAGCGCAAAAGGCAGGTTTGCGAGGAAGGCCATGCAGACCGTGCCGAGGAAGGATGCCAGCGCGGTTGCCAGCAGGACGGCGGTCGGGTCCATGCCGGTCGAGCCGAGGACGTTCGGGTTGACCGCAAGGATGTATGCCATGGTCATGAAGGTGGTAATGCCCGCCATGACCTCGGTGCGGACGGTGGTGTGGTTGTCCGACAGTTTGAACATCTTTTCAAACATGTGTGTTTTCAGCCCCTTTTTACTTTCTCTTTTTCCCTTTTCTTATTTGCCGTCGTAGGATACAACGGTAGCGAGCGGGTAGCCTTTCAGACGGTCACGGCCGTTCAGTCCCTTCAGCTCCAGCAGGCAAACGATCTTGACCACGGTTGCGCCGAGCGATTCGAGCAGCTTGGCCGCCGCTTCCAGTGTGCCGCCGGTGGCGATCAGGTCGTCGATCAGCACGACACGCATCCCCGGCTGGATGTCGTCACGGTGTACCTCGATCGAAGCAGTGCCGTACTCCAACTCGTAAGACATCCCGGCGGTCGCACGCGGCAGCTTGCCAGCCTTGCGGATCGGGATGAACGGCTTGTGCAGCTTGTAGGCGATCGGCATACCGAACAGGAACCCGCGTGATTCCAGTCCTGCGATCACATCAAAGGTTTCCCCCTCCAGCAGCGCAGCCATTTCGTCCACCGACAGCTGCAAGCCGTCCGCGTTGCCGATGACCGTGGTGATGTCCCGGAAGATCACGCCCCGTTCGGGAAAATCCGGGATGCTGGTGATATATGGTTCGATTTTGCTCATGCTTCCTCCTCCATACAGTGTTTTTTCCGCATTCTGTGTGTGGGCTTGTGCCGCCCGCAGACGACAACTCATACACAACCATTTTAAGCAAAACCGGCGTGCATTACAAGAGTTTTATTGCTGGAAATCCGGTAAGACATGACGTTTTTTGTCCTATCCAGATCTGAGGAGGTGTTTTTGCACAAATTATGGAAAAGTGTATGGATGAAAAACGATCGGCGGCGCCTTGATAACAAGACGCCGCCGATTGGGGGGTTAAGTGGATTGTTTTTGCCGGCCGAGCGTGTACAGGAAAACGGCGAGCAGCACCGTTACCGGAACGCTCAGCACGATGCCGAAGCTGCCGGCCAGCCCCTGCATGATCGCAATGCCGATGTTGTTGGAGTTGATGATTTGCAGATAAGGCAGGTCGTAGGCATAGTCGAGCACCAGCATACTGATGCTGCCGCCCGCAAAGGCGAGGATGAGCGTGTTGGAGTCGGTGCCCATCATGTCGCGGCCGACGCGCATACCTGCGCGGAACAGCTCGCGGCGGGAGATATCCGGCGTCTGGGCGTGGATCTCGCTGATGGCGCTGCCGATCGACATGGCCACGTCCATCGTTGCGCCCAGACTGGAGATCAGCAGGCCGGAAAACAGCAGGCCACCGACCTGGATGCCGTTCGTGTTCCACAGTGTCAGCAGGCTTTCGATGTCGCTGACGTTCCAGCCCGTGATACCCGAGGCTGCGCTGAATGCGGTCGCGGCCAGACCTGCGATGCACACGCCCGCAACCGTACCGCCGGTCGCGACCAGCGTTTTCATCGTCGGGCCGCCGATCAGATACATGGTGACGATCGTGGTGATCGTGCAGATGAACACCGACACCCAGAACGGGGAATGGTCGCGGTAGACAAGCGGCAGATACACGAACAGGATGCAGAAAAAGGTGAACACCAGACCGAGCGCGCCCTTCACACCCTGCTTGCCGCCCACAAGGCACAGCACCAGCAGGTACAGCCCCGCAAATACATAGATAACGGTTTCGCGGTCCTGCGCATAGACGCTTGCAACGGTCGAGTCGCCCGAAACGCTCTGCATGACGATGACCTTCATCCCTTCGGTGCAGCCCGCGCCGAATAGATAGCCGGAGGAACTGGTCATTTCGAGCGTCTGGCCGGCGCGTGCGCCGGTTTTCATCTGGACGCGCACCACTTGTTCGCCCACGCGGCTGCCGTCGTACTGCAAATTGTCCTGTATGATCTCGGTGACGACGCCTTTCTCAAAGGTCTGCCCTTCGCGGGAGACGAGTCCGATTTTATCTACCGCATTGATGCGCACGACGAATATGCAGAATACAAGCAGCAGCAAAAGCGGCGGCGCCCAGCGGAGCAGCAGACGGCGGATAGGTTGTTTTTGGTCAGTATGCAAATCAATCACTCGCTTTACGGAAATGGATCGCGCCCTGCGCGGCAAGGCAAAGATAGAAAACAGGAAAAATTCTCCGCGGATGCGCTGCCATCCGCGGAGAATCTGCCGGAAAAACGGGGGAGAAAAGGAAGAGAGAAAGACGAATTACTTGGTGGTGATGGTCAGCGTACCACCCGATACCGTGCCCTTGATGCCCAGCGTATTTAGCAGGCTGGCCGGGACATAGTAGTTGGCGTTTACGTTGGCGGCGGCCGTGGTCACGGTCTTGCCGTTTACCTGTAAGGTCAGGGTTTGCTTGACGGCGGTCGTCTCGGCAGCCGGGGCAAGGGCTGCGGTGTCGTAGCGCTCGCCGGTGATGACGATGACGCCGTTCTTCCACTCGACGTTAAACTGGGCAGCCGTGCCGTTTACCGCGGTAGCGAGATCGCGCAGGCGGTAGTAGGTTTCACCGCCAACCGAAGCGGTCGAAACCTCCTTGGCAGCGCCGTCCACAGTGACCGCAGCGGCCTGTTCGTCGATCTTTTTGATGGTGAAGGTGCTGTCGATCTTCTCCACCTTGCCGGCATCGGTGATCTGGTAGGTGTCGATTGAGAAGGTGTCGGCCGTCAGGTTGATGACCGAGTAGCTCGGCAGCCAGTTCTGGCTGCGCTCGGCGACATAATCCTGCTGGGAAGCGATCAGCTCATAGAACTTGGAACCAGAAGCGGAGTTTGCTGTCATATACAGGATGCCCTGCGGGTTGGTGACCGTGTTGCCCTGCATATCCTCGATGGTGTAGCATTCGTTATCGGCTTGGAACGCGTCGTGCTTAGCCTGACCGGCTTCCTCCTCGGGGTAGAGCGGGATCTGCTCATCGGTCTGGGTGTTGTACGCATTGTCCCAGTCGTAG
>CALWEB010000088.1 GCA_944376955.1 uncultured Agathobaculum sp.
ATCAGGTTCGCCAAGCCCTGCGCAGCCTGTCCGACCGTGAAGCGGTTCATGCGGTTCAGGCCGATGCCCAGCACACCGCGCAGGCCCGCCGTGCCGAACGACAGGGGCGCGAAAAAGCGGTTTTCGATCTCCTCGTTATTTCCCTCTACCGCGCGCAGCTCCGCGCGCTCTTCTTCCGAAAGCGCTTCGCTTTCCAGCCAGCGCTTATATTCCGACATATAATCCATTGGAATTCACCTCATCCTGATATTTGGCTAAAGCCACTATCTAAATTATACAATATCTGTCTGTCAATGCAAGGGGTTTTGCGCGAATTCGTACATATTCCAATGCACTCCGGTATCTTTCCACAAATGAAACAGCTCTTTTTTGTGCATTTATTCCGCACCTTTGTCTTTCGCCAAACTGATGAATTTTTTGTCCCGCTTTTGTGCAGAATGCCTTGTCCCGCAGATTTCCATGCTTGTACTGCGCGGCAAAATGCGGTATACTTCATTATATATGAATTTGACAGATAGAGGGGTTATCCTATGAAGTTGAAAACCCGGCTGGCCGTTGCGGTGTGCAAGGCCTCGGGCGCGGTTTTGCGCAAACTGGGGCGCGGCGGCACCAACCTGCCCGGTAAGCTGGCACTGAAGATCGACCCGAACATCCTCGGGGCGCTGTCTCGCGGCGTCAAGGTCACAGTTGTGACCGGCACCAACGGCAAAACCACCACCTCGCGCATGATCGAGCAGGCGTTTGCAGACGCGGGGCTCAAATATTTTTCCAACAAGTCGGGCGCGAACCTTCTGACCGGCATCATCGCCGTGTTCGCACAGCACTGCACGCTGTCCGGCAAATGCCCGTACACCCACGCCCTGATTGAGTGCGACGAGGCCGCCTTCCGCAAAACCAGCGAATTCCTGCCGGTCGAGTGTCTGGTGGTCAATAACATCTTCCGCGACCAGCTCGACCGCTACGGCGAGATCACGCACACCTTAAACGCCATCCGCGAGGGCATCACCCATGTGCCGGATGCGACGCTATGCCTGAATGCAGATTGTTCACTGACTGCCTCGCTTGCGGAGAAAATCCCAAACAAAGTGCTGTGGTTTGGCGTGAACGTCCCGATCTATCAGGAAGCGGCACACGAACTGTCCGACGCACCCTACTGCATCCATTGCAAAACCGAATACCAGTACGACTACATCACCTACGGCCATTTGGGCGGTTTCCACTGCCCCAAGTGCGGCTACCATCGGCATGAACCGGATGTAGCAGTCACAAAAATCCTGTCCGCCGGCGCGGATTCGTCCGATATCGAGCTTTCCATCTGCGGCCATGTACACGGGGTGCATGTCAACCTGCCGGGTGGCTACAACATCTATAATGCGGCGGCGGCCGCGGCCGTATCGCATGTGGTCGGCATTGACGAGGAAACAGCGGTCAGCGCGCTGGGCCAGTTCGAGTGCGGCTTTGGCCGCGCCGAGCAGTTTACGCTCGGCAAAGCGCAGGCGCGTATGATGCTGGTCAAGAACCCGGCAGGCTTCAATCAGGTGATCAACCTGATCGCACACGACACGGGCACCTGCAAGCTGGCGTTTTTTCTCAACGACCGCTTTGCAGACGGTACGGACATCAGCTGGATCTGGGATGTGGACTTTGAAACACTTGCCGCGCAGCAGGCTCGGTTCACACGCATTTTGGTATCCGGCGTGCGCGCGGACGATATGGCGCTCCGCCTGAAATACGCAGGTTTTACCACCGACCGCATTGAGGTCATCCGGGAATACAGCACACTGCTGGAACAGGTTGGTACCGACGAAACGCCCGCTTTCCTGATGCCGACCTATACGGCGATGTTCGATCTGCGAAACGAAATTGCCAAACACACTGACGTCAAGGCGTTTTACGAATAAGGGGGAGGGGACGACATGCAACTGAATATCTGCCACCTGTACCCCGATATTCTTAACCTGTACGGCGACCGGGGCAATATCATCACCATGAAGCGGCGTCTGGCAGCGCGTGGCATTCAAGTCAACATCGAGGAATGCTCGATCGGCCAGCCGCTTGACATCGAAAAGCATGACATTTTCTTCATCGGCGGCGGGCAGGACTTCGAACAGGAAGTACTGCTGCGCGACCTCGCTTCGGGCAAGGGGCGCGATATCTGCACTGCGGTCGAGGAAGAAAAGGTGTTCCTTGCGATCTGCGGCGGCTACCAGATGCTGGGCCAGTACTACAAAACGTGGGACGGCAACCAGCTGGACTTCATCGGCGCCATCAACATCCACACGATCGGCGCGAAAGAGCGCATGATCGGCAACTATATGTACCGCACCACGCCCGAAAGCGGCGGCGCGATCGTGGTCGGCTTTGAAAACCACTCGGGCAAAACCTATCTCGGTGAGGATGTCGCGCCACTCGGCATGGTGCTCAAGGGCTACGGCAACAACGGCGAGGATCAAACCGAGGGCGCGCGCTACAAAAATGTGCTCGCCACCTACTCGCACGGCTCGTTGCTGCCCAAAAACCCCGTGCTGGCCGATTTTATCCTGCAAACCGCGCTGCGCTACAAGTACGGCAGCGTCGAGCCGCTCACCCCACTTGATGACGAAATCGAAAACCGCGCACACGACTATATGGAGGAACGGCTGCGCCGGGGATAATCCCCGCAGCCGCTTCCCCGGGTGATATTGACTTTGTCCACCGCATATGGTATCATAGGCGGGAATAAGGGAGTAGTCGGCGCGGATTTGTTCCATCCCGCGCGGCAGGGCCAACATACTGGGGAGCATGCTCCTCTGGTTCTGCATGAAATGACGAGACTTATCTGTTTTACGGCGGATGGGTCTCTTTTTTTGTGCCCGTTCGGCGCTGCAACGACAAGGAGGACAAGAAAATGGGTTTACTGGAATTGTTTATCATCGCGGTCGGCCTGTCGATGGACGCGTTCGCGGTGTCCATCTGCAAGGGGCTTTCGGTGCGCACGCTGCGGCCGCGCCACGCGCTCATCACAGGCGCGTATTGCGGCGGGTTTCAGACGCTGATGCCGTTGTTGGGCTTTGTGCTGGGCGTGCGCTTCCAGACGCTGATCACGAGCGTCGATCACTGGATTGCGTTCGTGCTGCTGGCGCTCATCGGCGGCAATATGGTGCGCGAGTCGCGCGAAACCGACGAGGAAAACTTGAGCGATTCGTTCTCCTTTGCGACCATGCTACCACTTGCGGTGGCCACCAGCATTGACGCGCTGGCCGTCGGCGTGACGTTCGCCTTTTTGCAGGTGGACATCGTATCGGCGGTGTGCTTCATCGGTGTGACGACCTTTGTGGTGTCCTGCATCGGCGTCAAGGTTGGGCATGTGTTTGGCGCAAAGTACAAATCGCGCGCTGAGCTGTTCGGCGGCGTG
>CALWEB010000089.1 GCA_944376955.1 uncultured Agathobaculum sp.
ATTGAATTTTATAAGTTGGCTGACTAAAAGCCGTGTGCCGCGGGCGCATCACACTTGTGAAACAATCAATAAGAGTAGTAAAAGTAGATTCTTGCTATATAGACTCTTTCCTCTTCCAGATACAGACTGTCCGGGGAAAACCGGGCAAAGAGAGAGATTGCCTTCCTCAAGTGAAAGCACGTCCCGCCAGCCGCGGGGCTTTTCTTTTGCTTGAGGATTTTTTATTTTATTGTGAGGATACAGACATGCAGAACAAACTCAGACTTTACGGATTCAACAACCTGACCAAGGCGCTTTCCTTCAATATCTATGACGTTTGCTATGCCAAAACCGAACGCGAGCAGCGCGACTACATCGCCTATATTGACCAGCAGTACAACTCCGAACGTCTGACCGGTATTCTGGAACGCGTCACCGAGATGATCGGCGCGCATGTGCTGCATATCTCCAAGCAGGACTACGACCCACAGGGCGCGTCGGTCACCTTCCTGATTGCAGAGGAACACATGAAGCCCGCGCTTGAGCCGGACACGATCGTGGCGCATCTGGACAAAAGCCATGTCACCGTACACACCTATCCCGAGTACCACCCGGACACCTGCCTTGCGACCTTCCGCGTGGATATCGACGTGGCGACCTGCGGCGAGATCACCCCGCTGTCCACGCTCGACTACCTGATCGGCTCGTTTGACTCGGATATCATCACCATGGACTACCGCGTGCGCGGATTTACGCGCGACATCGAGGGCAAAAAGCTGTTCATGGATCACCATATCACCTCAATCCAGGACTTTATCGACCCCGCGACCCTCGACCGCTACGACGCTTACGACATCAACGTCTATCAGTCCAACCTGTTCCACACGCGGATGCTGCTCAAAGAGGTTGATTTGCAGAACTACCTGTTCAACACCGATATCTATGAGCTGCCGCCCAAGACGCGCCTGAAGATCCACTCCGACCTGCGGCGTGAGATGATCGAGATTTTCTCGGGCAAAAACATTTACTAACGTATAGGGGACTTCAAAAGTCCCCTATATACGAAATCCGGTTCCGAAGAAACCGGCTTTCGATACCCGAACGACGCGGCCCAGGGCCGCTGGGCCGGGGTATCAAAAGCACGGGCAAAGCTCGCGCTTTTGATGGAAATACCGCGCTCCGGTATTTCCGATGATTCGATCGAAAGCGTGGTTTCGATCGAGAAGCTATCGAAAGAAGGCATGACTATGGATCAGTCCCGTGCGCCCATCAAAGAGGCGCTCGAACACTTTAAAGATATGCGCATTGTGCCGTTTGATGTCCCCGGACACAAACGCGGCCGCGGCAACCCTGAACTGACACGGTTTCTGGGTGAACAGTGCATGACCGTGGACGTCAACTCCATGAAACCGCTCGACAACCTGTGCCACCCGGTCAGCGTCATCCGCGAAGCGGAAGAACTGGCTGCCGAAGCGTTCGGCGCGGCACACGCCTTCCTGATGGTGGGCGGCACGACCTCGTCCGTGCAGTCGATGGTGTTAAGCGTCGTCGCCCGCGGCGACGAGATCATCCTGCCGCGCAACGTCCACCGCTCGGTCATCAACGCGCTGGTGCTGACCGGCGCCATCCCGGTTTACGTCAACCCGCAGATGAACGACCGGCTGGGCATTTCGCTTGGCATGTCGGTCGCGGACGTCAAGAAGGCGATCGAAAAGCACCCGTCGGCCAAGGCCGTGCTGGTCAACAACCCAACATATTACGGCATCTGCTCCGACCTGAAGGAGATTGTGCGGCTCGCGCACGCGGCGGGCATGAAGGTGCTGGCCGACGAAGCCCACGGCACGCACTTCTATTTTGGGGAAAACATGCCGGTGTCCGCCATGGCCGCGGGCGCCGACCTTGCTTCGGTTTCCATGCACAAATCAGGCGGCAGCCTGACGCAGTCAAGCTTCCTGCTGTGCGGCCCGGATATGAACGCCGAGTACGTCCGCCAGATCATCAATCTGACACAGACGACCTCGGGCTCGTACCTGCTGATGGTCAGTCTGGATATTTCACGCAAAAACCTTGCGCTCTACGGCAAGGAGATCTTCCGCAAGGTTACGAACCTGACCGAATACGCCCGCGACGAGATCAACCAGATCGGCGATTACTACGCCTACGGCCGCGAACTGATCAACGGCGACACGGTTTACGACTTCGACGTGACCAAGCTGGCCGTCAACACGCTGGACGTCGGCCTTGCGGGCATTGAGGTGTACGACGTGCTGCGCGACTTTTACGACATCCAGACCGAGTTCGGCGATCTGGGCAACCTGCTCGCCTATGTCTCGGTCGGTGACCGCGACCGCGACCTCGAACGGTTGGTGGCGGCGCTGGCCGACATCCGCCGACGCTACAAGCGCACCAAAGCGACGCTTATGCGGCAGGAATACATCTCGCCGCAGGTGGTTGCCGCCCCGCAGGAAGCCTTCTATGCAGACAAACAGGCTGTCCCGCTGGACGAATCGTCCGGCCGCATCTGTGCCGAGTTCGTCATGTGCTATCCGCCCGGCATCCCGATCCTCGCTCCGGGCGAGCGCATCACCCGCGAAATCATCGACTATATCCGCTACGCCAAGGATAAAAACTGTATGCTGCTGGGCACCGAGGACCCGGAAGTGAACAACTTACAGGTCATCCGGGGTGTGATCAGCCCCAGCGATTGAGCAAGGAGTCTTTTTCATGCGATTAACCTTTACCGAAATGCACACGCCGACCGTCGGCCTGCAAATTCAGGTCGATCGGCAGCTTTACACCGAACAGAGCGACTTCCAGCGCATCGACGTGTTCGAATGCGAGGAGTTCGGCCGCTTTCTGACGCTCGACGGCTACATGATGCTGACCGAACGCGACGAATTCATCTATCACGAGATGATGGTACACGTCCCGCTGGCCGTGCGGGGCGACGGGATCAAGAAAGTCCTCGTCATCGGCGGCGGCGACGGCGGCTGCGTGCGTGAGCTGTGCCGCTATCCGCACATTGAGCATATCGACCTGGTGGAAATCGACGAGCGCGTAGTCGCGGTGTGCCAGGAATTTCTGCCGACCGTGTCGTGCTGCTTGGACGATCCGCGCGTCCACATCCTTTATCAGGATGGGCTGAAATACATCCGCCGCATCGAGGACGAGTACGACCTCATCATCATCGACTCGACCGACCCGTTCGGCCCGGGCGAAGGCCTGTTTACGATGGAGTTCTACGGCAACTGCTACAAAGCGCTCAAGGCGGACGGCATCTTGGTCAACCAACACGAAAGCCCGTTTTATAAAGGCGACGCGCTTGCCTGCCAGCGCGCGCACCGCAACATCGTCCACTCATTCGAGCTGTCCCGCCTGTTTCAGGCGCACATCCCAACCTATCCGTCCGGCCACTGGCTGTTCGGCTTCTCCTCGCGCGGTGTGCATCCGGTACACGACCTCGACGCGGACACATGGAATGCGCGCGGCATCGAAACCCAATACTATAACACCAACCTGCATAAGGGCGCGTTTTATTTACCGAATTACGTTCAAAAACTACTGGAAAAAGTGGAGGAGGTATAGGGGGTATCCATACCCCCTATATACGAAAACAGGTTTCTCCGAAACCTGTTTTCGATACCCCCGGACGCCGCCCAAGTCGGCTAAGTCGGGGTATAACAAGTCAGGCACATGTCCTGACTTGTCATGAAAACCGCATAGCGGTTTTCGATTCAGCTATTATGCACAACGCATCACAATGGAAATCGGAGGTTTCATTTATGGGAAAAGCACTCATCATCGGCTGCGGCGGCGTAGCCTCGGTCGTCATTCACAAATGCTGCCAGAACAGCAGCGTATTTGAGGAGATCATGATCGCCTCGCGCACCAAATCCAAGTGCGACGCAATCAAGGAAAAACTCGAGGGTACCACGCCCACCAAGATCCGCACCGCCAAGGTCGATGCGGACAACGTGGACGAGTTGGTGGCGCTCATCGACGAGTACAAGCCGGATATCGTGATGAACATCGCCCTGCCCTATCAGGATCTGACCATCATGGACGCGTGCCTCAAGTGCGGCGTCAATTATATGGATACCGCCAACTACGAACCGGAGGACACCGATGACCCGGCGTGGCGCGAAATTTACGAGAAGCGCTGCAAGGAAGAAGGCTTCACCGCCTACTTTGACTACTCGTGGCAGTGGGCGTACAAGGAAAAGTTTGAAAAGGCCGGTCTGACCGCGCTGCTTGGCTCGGGCTTTGACCCGGGCGTGACACAGGCGTACTGCGCCTATGCCCAGAAGCATCTGTTCGACCAGATCGACACCATCGACATCCTCGACTGCAACGGCGGCGACCACGGCTACCCGTTTGCCACCAACTTCAACCCCGAGATCAACCTGCGCGAGGTTTCCGCCCCCGGCTCCTACTGGGAGGATGGCCACTGGGTTGAGATTCCGGCCATGTCCATCAAGCGCGAGTATGACTTTGATCAGGTCGGTCACAAGGACATGTACCTGCTGCACCATGAAGAAATCGAGTCGCTCGCGAAGAACATCCCGGGCGTCAAGCGCATCCGCTTCTTCATGACATTCGGCCAGTCGTACCTCACCCACATGAAGTGTCTGGAGAATGTTGGGATGCTGTCCACCACCCCGATCGAATTTGAGGGACATCAGATTGTGCCGATCCAGTTCCTCAAGGCACTGCTGCCCGACCCGGCCACCCTCGGCCCGCGCACCAAGGGCAAAACCAACATCGGCTGCATCTTCACCGGCAAGAAGGACGGCAAGGAAAAGACCGCCTACATCTACAACGTCTGTGACCATGAAGAGTGCTACCGCGAGGTCGGCTCACAGGCCATCAGCTACACCACCGGTGTGCCCGCGATGATCGGCGCTGCGATGCTGATGACCGGCAAGTGGAACAAGCCCGGCGTCTATACGGTGGAGGAATTCGATCCCGATCCGTATATGGAGGCGCTGAACAAGTGGGGTCTGCCGTGGCAGATCAACGAGAACCCGGTATTGGTGGACTGATATGAGATTTACTGAACTGCCCACGCCCTGCTTCCTCGTGGACGAAAACCGTCTGGTGCAGAATCTGGCCGTCCTGCGGGACGTCGCCGAACGCACCGGCGCAAAGATCCTGCTGGCGCAGAAAGCGTTTTCCATGTTCTCAGTCTATCCGCTGCTGCGCGAATATCTGGCGGGCACGACCGCGTCCGGCCTGTATGAAGCACGCCTCGGCCACGAGGAATTCGGCGGCGAGACCCATGTTTACTCTCCGGCCTACGCCGAGGGAGAATTTCAGGAAATCCTGCACTATGCCGACCACATTGTGTTCAATTCGTTCACCCAGTGGAAGGCCTACGGCAGTCTTGCGCGCGCCGCTGGCAAGAGCTGCGGCCTGCGCGTCAATCCGGAGTGCTCCACCCAGCCCGCCGAGCACGCGATCTACGACCCTTGCGCGCCGGGCTCGCGTCTGGGCATCACGGAAGAGAACTTCCAGCCCGAATTTCTCGACGGCATCGACGGCCTGCACTTCCACACCCTGTGCGAGCAGAACGCCGACGATCTGGTGCGCACGGTCGAAGCGTTTGAGGAACGCTTCGGCAAATACATGGAGGGCATGAAATGGCTCAACCTCGGCGGCGGCCACCATATCACACGCGACGATTACGATGTGGAAACGCTCGTCCAGTGCGTCAATTACCTGCGCGAGAAGTACCATGTGCAGATTTATCTCGAACCCGGGGAAGCCGTGGTGCTCAACGCCGGCTACCTGATCTCCACCGTGCTGGAAGTGATGAAAAACGGCAAGGAAATCGCCATTTTGGACACCTCTGCCGCCTGCCATATGCCGGATGTACTCGAAATGCCCTACCGCCCGCCCGTGTTCCGCGCGGACGAGCCGGGCAAAAAGGCATTCACCTATCTGCTGACCGGCCGCTCGTGTTTGGCCGGCGATGTGATCGGCGAATACTCGTTCGACAACACGCTGCGCCCGGGTGATCAGGTCGTGTTTGAGGACATGGCGCTCTACACCATGGTCAAAACCAATACATTTAACGGTGTCCCGCTGCCGCTCATTGCGATTCGCCGTGCGGACGGCACGGACGAAGCCGTGCGGATGTTTGGCTATGAGGATTTCAAAAACCGGCTTTCTTAAACAACAAAGACCAGCCTTACGGCTGGTCTTTTTCATCCTTTAAGTGCTTTCGCAACACCATATTGATATATTGTGAGACGGAACGGTCATCCTGCTCAGCGAGCACGCGGATCTGCTGCACAACATCCGCATCTAGCGTAATCGAAACCTTAACCTTTAATTCTTTCAACCGCCACACCTCACTTTTTACACTATACCATCTTATGCAACTTAATATTACAAAATGCGATAAAGTAGTATAAAATCGTATTGAGGTGAATCGAATGGCTGAATTTTGTCTGGACTGCATGAACCGCATCGATCACGCACATTACACCCGAGCCGACGTAAAACTGTCCCTGTTTCGCGAATTATGCGAAGGCTGCGGCGAATATAAACGCGTTGTGACTGGGTTTCGCAATCCCCATGGTTCCCTGTTATTCCGGCTGCTCTTCCGCAAATAAAAACTCCCGCAGGGAAGTTCCCTGCGGGAATTGCATTTTATTCGGTTTTTGGAAAGCGCAGCGTAATCGCAGTACCCTCCCCAAGCGTGCTGCGCAGGTCGATCTGCGCATGGTGCAGCGCTGCGCCGTGCTTAACAATCGACAACCCCAGCCCAGTACCTCCGGTCTGCTTGCTGTGGCTCTTGTCCACGCGGTAAAACCGCTCAAACACACGCTGCTGGTCGGCAGGCGCAATACCGATGCCGGTATCCGACACGCGCACAAAGGGCACGCCGTGATCCGCCCCGGTTTCCAGCGTCACCGAACCGTGCGGTTTATTATAGGCGATCGCATTATCCGCGAGATTAAAGAACATTTGCTCGAGTGTGCGCCGCTGGCCGGGCACCGTGACCGGGCTGCCCGTCACATACAGGCTGATTTTCTGTTCCGCCGCCTTGTGCGCCAGCCGGTCACGCACCGTGCCGCACAAAGCAGCCAGCTCCACCGGTTCAAACGGCACAGGTGCGCCCTCGTCCAGACGGGACAGCCGGATGATATCCTCGATGAGCGTCAGCAGGCGCATGGCCTCGCTCCGGATTTTCCCGGCAAACCGGCCGATATCCTCCGGACGGACGATGCCGTTTTCCATGATCTCCGCAAAGCCCATAATGCTGGTCAGCGGGGTTTTGAGTTCATGCGATACGTTCGCGGTAAACTCCTGCCGCTGGCGCTCGGCCTGATCGCGCTCGGTGATGTCCACCACGAACAGCACCGCTGCATGTCCTTGCCCTTCCCCAGCAACCGAGCTTGCCGTCAGCGAATACACGCGCCCATCCTTTTCCATGCGGCCGTGCGCGCTTTCGCCGCCGAGCGCCCGTTCCACCACGCGGATGTATTCCGCATCGCGGCACAGCGTCATGTACCCGCCCGCGGCGCTGGCCGCGGGGAACAGCGCGCACACCGCGCGGTTGGCGAACAGGATATCGCCCTGCGCGGAGAACAGCACAAGCCCCTCATCCATGCGGGCGGTGATGTCGTCAAACTCCGCCTG
>CALWEB010000090.1 GCA_944376955.1 uncultured Agathobaculum sp.
TCCGGTCATTTCGGCCAGATTCGCGCCCTTGCCGCCGAGCAGCTCACGCATTTTTCCGTTGCCTTCCGGGAACATGTAAACGTACTTCTTCATTTGGGTCTTTTCCTCCATTTCGTTTGGTGCTCTCACAAACACACTTCAATCGCGCAAGATTATTATATCATGCCGGATGCTTTGTGTTCCATTGTAGAAATTCACCGATTTGGCCTCCCTATCTTGTGCAATATGATGGATTTTATTGCCGATTCTGCAAAATTTAACTTTTTACACTTGTTTATTTTTTTATTTTTTTTTCATTTTTAAACAAAAAATGCGAAATATTTAGTGCATAGCGTCTATTTTCCTGCTTTTTGTGAAATCAAACGAAGAAATGCCAGAAATGCTTCATCCGATACAGTCCGGCGCACAAATGCCTGCATAAAACAGATCGGCGGCCTGTACAAGGCCGCCGACCGGTTGCGAGGAGATACCGGAAACGCAGATTCCCAGCGCCGGCTCTCCGTGATATGTGGTTTCCACCATTTTTACCGACAGCAGATACCCCGCAGAGGAGGTAAATGCCCCATCGGAAAACTGGTAAAACGTATTTTCGTTCAGTGCAGCATAATACCGCATCAGCAGCGTGCTTCCGCCCGCAACAACATCCGACAGACGGTAGTAAAAGTATGTGGTACCGCGGTCTTTCGTGCTGCCCAGCAGCGGAAGGCCGGTCACCGTACCGAAGTCCGGCACCGGATACAGATTGTCATAGCAGCGCGAACGGTCCGGCATATGGGTGCTGGTGTAAGCCGCCGGGCTGACCGCCGTCGTGCCGTCCATCGTCTCCAAAACCGAAATCGGCACGGAGAACGACGGCGAACCGTTTGTGCGGCTGCTGACCGTGACGCCCACAAGACGGCCTTGGCCGTCCACCAGCGCACCGCCGGAGTTGCCGCTGACCACCACTGCCGTGCTCTCGATGAGCGTGGTCAGGTAGCTGGTGCTGGCCGGGTTGGTCACTTTGCCGGAAGTCACCTTCGCACTGCCGCCGCCGGGATAGCCAAGCGCATACACGGTATCCCCTGTTTGCACATCCAACGCGGTTTCCAGATACGGCAGATTACTGCCTACCACACGGATATGCGAAATATCCGCATCGGCATCAATGTCATAGATGGTGACTTCCCGCTTGACGCCGTCATACATCTCCGCCACCAGACGGGACACGCCGTTTGCGATATGCCCACAGGTGACGGCATCCCCGTTGGCGCTGATGATCACGCCGCTGCCCATGCTGAGCAGATTGCCGCGGGCATCATAGGAATACAGTTTGAACACCGCGGGCATACAGCGGGTGTAGATCTCACTCGCCGTCAGGGTGACCCGCGTGTCCAGTGTCACGGTGCGCCGCAGGCTGGGGTCCGCCATGCGGGTGACGATGGCGGCTGCCTCGCTGCGCTTGATGGTGCTGTCCGGATAAAAACGTCCCGCGCTGTCCGAGCCGGTCAACACGCCCGCCCGGTACAGCAGATAGACTGCGTCTGCATAGGACGCGGACTCCGGCACATCCGGGATCACACCGTCCTCGATCGTATTGATGGTGCCGAGCGCGTCTTCCGGCAGCGCTGCTGCCAGCACCGAAGCAAACACCGCGCGCGTGGCCGGCTTGGTATAGTCTGTGCGCTCTGCGGTCAAGATGCCGTTTTGCAGCGCATAGTCTGCATAGGTGCGGTACCACGGCTGGGAGACCGCAAAGTCCGCGCTGCCGGTATGGTAAATGCTGTGCAGGCAGGCGGCCAGCTTGACCGCTTCAGCCACGGTCAGCGAATTATCCGGTGCAAACCGGGTGGCCGACTGGCCGTTAATCAACCCGTATTCGTAAGCGGTGCGGACATTGGCCGCATACCACTCATCCTCCGCCACGTCGGTAAACTGGCCGGGCGTATAAACGGCCTGCGCGGCAAAATTTTCATAGCCTGCAAAGGCGCTCGGCAGCAGGCCAACCATGACGGCCGCTGCCAGCAACAGGCTGCATATCCTTTTCTTCACTGGCTTTTCCTCCGTTTTCGGGCTGGATACAGGCGCGGTGGTACAGTCCGCCGCCCTCTTCTTCCAGTATATGCCCGACCGGTTGTCGGTTTGGTGAACATTTTGTGACGTTTTTTAATTTTCCGCTCGGTAAGCTGCGACAATTTCCCCGATATACATGGTGTGGTAATCCTTGTCGCCATACCACTTGTCCAGCGTCTCCTGCTGGAGGATATCCTCGGGTGCGATCTCACTCTTGCACCGCTTGCGGCAAACCAAAACCAGCTCGGCCTCGGCAAAAGCCGGCTGGCCGTCCACCATGACCGGTGTCAGGCCGCTGCCGTGCATCTTATCCATATCACGGCCGGATTTTGTGCCCAGCAAATTGAGCGCCTCCCGATGGCCGTCCTTGAGGAACGTCAGCGTGAAATATTCGGACGCATCGACAAATTCCTTGGTATAACGGCTGTGGCGGATATAGCAGGTGGCCGAGGGCTTGCCCCAGATCACGCCCACACCGCCCCAGCTGGCGGTCATGGTGTTCCACTTTTCCTCCGTGCCGGCGGAAATCAGCATCCACTGCTTGCTGATCAGGTCAAACGGGTTGAATGTTTGTTCCGCGATGTTGATTTTTGCAAAAGACATACTCAGTTCCTCCTGAATTTGTTATGGAATATCGTGCCGCCGCAGCTTCATTTCCTGCCACTCATCCTTCGTGATCAGGATCTGGCGCGGCTTGGAGCCCTCAGACGGCCCAATGATGCCGCGATCCTCAATCTGGTCGATAATGCGTGCGGCGCGCGCATAGCCCAGTTTGAGCCGGCGCTGCAGCATAGAGGTGGATGCCTGATGGCAGTCCATGATGACATCGATCGCTTCCTCGATCATCTCGTCCTCATCTTCGCCCGCATCACCCGATGCGCCGCCGCCCTTGCTATCCACCTGTTCGGCCTGACGCTCGATATGCTCGAGGATCTCCTCATTATATTCGGCAGTGCTTGTCTGCTTGATATGCGCGATGACCGCTTCGATCTCATCAGACGAAATAAAGCAGCCTTGCACACGGGTGGGCTTGCCCTCCCCCAGCGGTGCGTACAGCATATCGCCCTTACCGATCAGCTTTTCCGCACCAGTCGTGTCCAGAATGATGCGCGACTCGATCTGGCTTGCCACCGCGAAAGCGATACGCGACGGGATGTTCGCCTTCATGATACCTGTGATGACATCCGCCGACGGACGCTGGGTCGCAACGACCAAGTGCATCCCTGCGGCACGCGCTTTCTGCGCAATGCGGCAGATCGAAGTTTCGACCTCTTTGGCGGCGACCATCATCAGGTCGGCCAACTCGTCGATCACAATGACAATCTGCGGCAGCACCTGATACTGTTCCGGGTTGCCGTCTTCCTCGCCCTCGGCCTTGGTGCGCTCGGCACGCATCAGATCGTTATAACCGGTCAGGTTGCGCACCTGATGGTCGGCAAACAGCTTGTAACGCCGCTCCATCTCACCCACTGCCCAGTTGAGCGCACCGGCCGCCTTTTTCGGGTCGGTGACGACCGGGATAAGCAGATGCGGGATGCCGTTGTAGTTGCCCAACTCGACCATCTTGGGGTCCACCATAATCAGGCGCACTTCCTCGGGCGTGGACTTGTACAAAAGCGAAATCAGCATCGAGTTGATGCACACGGATTTACCCGAACCGGTGGTACCCGCGATCAGCATATGCGGCATCTTGGCGATGTCCCCAATGACCGGTTTGCCGGTGATGTCCTTGCCCACAGCAAAAGACAGGCGGCTGCGCGCGTTGGTAAAGGCCGGGGACGAAATACATTCGCGGATGAATACCGTGTTGACCGTCTTGTTCGGCACCTCGATACCGACTGCGATCTTGTCCGGGATGGGCGCAATGCGCACATTGGCCGCGCCGAGCGACAGCGCGATGTCATCCGCCAGCGCGGTGATACGCGAAATCTTGATGCCGCGCGGGATGGTCAGCTCAAACCGCGTGACCGACGGGCCGCGCACAATACCGATGATCTGCGCGTCGATATTGAACGATTGCAGGGTGTCGATCAGGCACTCGGAGTTTTCCTTGAGTTCGGCCTCCGCCCCGGCAACCGAGGTGTGCTTGCCCTTGCTCAGCAGGTCGATCGGGGGGTAATCATACACCGGAACCGGCGCTTTCTGGTTCTCGTCCATCTGCTCGCTCAGTTCGGCCTGCTCATCCTGACTGATTTTTTCCGTTTTCTCCGATTTTTCCGGCTTGGGCGCCGGTTCCGCAGGCGGCTCCTCCTCGCGGTTTTCCACTAGGTCGAGGATGCTCCCCTGCTCGCCCTTGGTCTCCTCCTTGAGCGAACGCAGATACTCATCCGGCGCCATCGGCTTGCCGACCAAGGTGTGGCGGGCCGGTGCATCCGGATCCGCCCCCGGCTTGTCTTCGCCGGGCGGCTCGGTATCAATCGGGATATCAATATCCACTTTGCGGCGCGCGGCACGACGCTCCTCACGGCGCTGCGCGTGTACGCTCACCGCCTCGTGTACATTGGGTAGCTTGGGCGGCGCTTCGTAGCGCTCGCGCTCCTCTTCGTCCTCATATTCGTATTCCGGCGGGCGGAACATTTCCAACAATGCCTGTGGCGTAATACGGCAGGCCACCAGGATGGCCGTAACCGTCAGCACCAGCAGGACGAGCAGCGCCCCAATGGAGGACAGCGCCCACTCCAGCACCATATACAGGCCGCCGGCAAGCAGGCCGCCCGACTCCCCTGCCATGCCGGTTTTGAGCAGGTCAAACAGGGTTTTCGTCGAAAAATCATACGCATTTGCGCACGCAAACGCATGGACAATCCCGCCGATGAACAGCGGCAGCAGCGCAATACTGACGCCGCGCAGCCGCACCGGCCCCTTCTGCCGCGCAAACAGCAGGCCCGCCAGCGCCAGCAGCGCAAACGGCAGCAGATAGCCGCCCTTGCCGATCAGCGCACCGATCCCACGGTGCAGCCAGTCGAGCAGCACGCCGTCAATCGGCAAAATGGACAGCAGGCACAAAAAGCCGAGCACACCCCAGATCGCGCCCCAAGTAGCGCGAGACAGGACCGGCTCCGGCTCGGGTGCGCGCCGTGCAGACGTTTTCCCGCGCGAGGCGGGCTTTTTGGTTGTGGTTCTCTTTGCAGCCAAAGTGTTTTTCCCTCGCTTTATTTGCTTTCCCGCACGCTATCGCACGCGGATGACACCGGCCGATGGCCGGTAATTTTCGGATAAGTGCGAAGAAAAGTCCCGTGATACGGAACTTTTCTCAACCTCTGCGGTATGTACCCCCGCAGGCGGCATCATATCATTTTTATCAGGCTTACCACGATGGTGATCGTACCGATCAGGGTGCAGTACACCACGAACGGGCGGAAGTTGCCGCGCTTGGAAACAAAGCGCACCATGCGAATCGCCGCCAGACCGGACAGCATAGCCGCCAGAATGCCCACGATGCAGTCGGCGACCGTCACATCGCCCATCGCCGCGACCGGATCCTTGAACACATCCACCAATTCCAGAATGTTCGCGCCCAGAATCACCGGCAGCGACATGATAAATGCAAACCGCACGGCAAAATCACGCGAAAAGCCGCGGAACAGGCCGGTGCAGATCGTGGTGCCCGAACGGGACAGGCCGGGCAGAACGGCGAAGCACTGGCCGATGCCGACGATCAGCGCATCCAGCCAAGAGGCATTTTCCTCGGTTTTGTGCTTTTTCGGCGCCTTCTCGGACAGGTACAGCACCGCTGCCGTCACGAGCAGCAGCAGGCCGACCAGCAGCGGGGAGGAGAATGCGTCCTCCAGCTTGCTCTTGATCGGCAGGATAGCGAACATCGGCACAATCGTGATGAGCAGCATCACGATGAACCGGCGGTACGGGCGGTTATTGATCTTGAAGCCATCCCGAATCCAGCCGAAAAACTCAACGAACAGTTCCTTGATGTCCTTCCAGAACGCTACAATGACGCTCAGCAGCGTACCAAAATGCAGCAGCACGTTGAACAGCATGTAATTGGTTTCCACGCTGTCCCCGAACAGGGTCTGCACCAGCACCAGATGGCCGGATGAAGACACAGGCAAGAACTCCGTCAAGCCCTGCACCAGACCTTGCAAAATAGCAAACCATAAACTCATGCGATATGTCTCCTTTTGATGGGGCAAATATTACATACAAAGTTATTATAGCATATCTGCACGCCGGATACCACCACTTTCCGTAAAATTGCTGTGTTTGGCACGTTTATCCGTTCTCAGCCAGGATCCGGTCGATGGCGGCCGCCACGCCGTCCCCAGCGTTGGTCAGCGTCTGCCTGCGGCAGATGGCCTTGACCGCGTCATTGGCGTTGCCCATGGCAATCGGCAGCTCGACCGCGCGCAACATCTCCAGATCGTTTTCACTGTCGCCAATCGCTGCCGCGTGCGACAGGTCGGTGCCCAGTTCGCGGCACAGCATCCCCAAAGCGGTTCCCTTATCGGCTGCGGGCGTGACCACCTCGATATTGTCCGCGGCCGAGCTCATCACACGCACCCCCGGAATCTGCCGGATCTGCTCCCGCACCAGATGCAGCGTCACCGGGTCGCTGCTGCGGGCGAAAATCTTATCCACCGACACATGCCCCTGCGCAACATACTCCGCGATGGAAGGCACCACCTGCTTGACCGCAAGATAGCCCTCGTTGGATTTATACTTGCCGAACTCCATTTCGTCATATGGCGTGATAAGCAATGTTTCGCCTACATACACCATGACCATCAGCCCAATGCGTTCCACCGCCGCAGCCGCGCGTACGGCAGGCTCCCACGGCATGGACATGCGCATCATGCACCGCCCGGTCGAAACGCGCGAAATCGACGCGCCGCCCGCGGTTACCATCAGGTCGTCCGCGCCCATTTCCACGGCAAAATCACGCGCTTCCCCGCAGATGCGTCCGGTCGAAATCACGACATGCACCCCCGCCTCCCGCGCGCGGCGCACCGCATCCACTGTCGCCGTAGACACCGTATTATCCGGCGTCAGTGCCGTTCCGTCCAGATCAAGCGCGATCAGTTTGATATCCTGCATGTTTCATTTTCCCCCTGTATCATGCCATTTCCTATTCAGGATACCGCAGTGGGCAACAAATTGCAAGCCCGGAAAACGTCAAACATTTGTTCTTGTCATTCTGGCAAATCCCGGCTATTCTTAGCATCACGGGAAGACAAGCAAATCCACCCCAGAAGGAGGCGAAGCCATTGTGCGGAGAAAAAACCGTCCGGAAGACCTGATCCGGATGCTGTACGAAATTGCGGACGACGCGGAAGCGCCGGCCAACAGCCGCTTGAGTGCGATCAAGGAAATCCTCGATCGGACAGTCGGCAAGGGAACCATGCTGGACGGTGCAGAACAGGCACCCGAACCGGTGGAAATCGTATTTCGGATCGTAGACGATACGAATTCCCCATAACCCGGCGGCAGGCTGCATTTATCCAGACGGATGCGTTTGAAACACTGTTCGGCGGCGCGGCAGGCGGCGGCAAAAGCCACGGCCAACTGCTCGACGCATTACGTTTCGCAGTCTGTTACCCCGGCTCGCGGCAGCTGATGCTGCGGCGCACCATGCCGGAACTTGAACGCTCACTGGTGCCCGCGTCGCTGCGACTGTTCCCGCAGGCGATCGCCAGTTACAAGGTCAGCGAGCATCTGTGGCAGTTTACCAACGGCTCGACGCTTGAGTTCGGCTACTGCGACGCAGAAAGCGATGTGACCAAGTACCAAAGCGCGGAATACGACGTGCTGCGGTTCGATGAGCTGACCCACTTCACCGAAAGCCAATTTACCTATCTGATCTCACGCGTACGCGGTGCAAATCCCTTCCCCAAGCAGGTCAAAAGCACGACCAACCCAGGCGGGGTCGGCCATCAATGGGTCAAGTCGCGCT
>CALWEB010000091.1 GCA_944376955.1 uncultured Agathobaculum sp.
GTGATGCGGGTCAGTTCCTGATAGACGATGCGGCCTGCACCGATGTTGGTGTGGCCAACCTCGGAGTTGCCCATCTGGCCGTCCGGCAGGCCGACATCCAAGCCGGAGGCGCCGATATAAACCAGCGGGTTCTCCTTAAAGATGCGGTCGAGGTTCGGGGTGTTCGCCGCTTCGATGGCGTTGCCCTTCTTCTCCTCGCGATGGCCGAAACCGTCCATGATGACCAGCGCGGTCGGCTTCTTGGGCTCGTCCGCCTTCTTGGCGGCAGCCTTGCGGGTGGTGGTCTTCTTCGCCGCAGCCGGCTTTGCCGCCGTGGCTTTCTTCACCGTGGCCTTCTTGGCTGCGGGCTTTTCCTCGGTCTTGACAGCTTCCGCCTGCGCAGCGGGCTTCACCTCAGCCGAAGCGGCAGACGCTGCCTCCACCTTTGCCTGCTCGGCCGCAGCCTGAGCAGACACGTTTTGCTTTTTCATAATATGAAAGACTCCTTTACGGAAGCGGACGAAAGGGGACAACGTTTTTTCCGATGTCCCCTCCCGCACGCACGGCGCGGGGAGCAAACCCTCACCGTATTCCTTATCTTATTGATTGGCTGCTTCGACGATGGTCGCGAAGTCAGCGCTCTTCAGGGAGGCGCCGCCGATCAGGCCGCCGTCAACATCCGGCTGGGCCAGCAGCTCAGCTGCATTCTTGGCATTCATCGAACCACCATACTGGATGGTGATGCCACGGGCTGCACGCGCGCCATACTTCTCGCGCAGGCAGTCACGGATGGCGCCGCAAACCTCGCCTGCCTGCTCGGCAGTTGCGGTCTTGCCGGTGCCGATCGCCCAGATCGGCTCGTAAGCGATGACAACCTTCTTGATATCCTCCAACGCAACGCCCTGCAGAGCGATCTTGATCTGCTTGCGGATAACCTCCATGGTCACGTCCTGCTCGCGTTCGGTCAGGCTCTCGCCAACGCACAGGATCGGGCGCAGGCCGTTCTCCAGCGCAACGAGTACTTTCTTATTGCAGGCTTCATCGGTCTCATTGAAGTACTGGCGGCGCTCGGAGTGGCCGATGATGACATACTTCACGCCCAGTTCCTTGAGCATATCGGCAGAAATCTCGCCCGTGAACGCACCGGACTTCTCAAAGTGCATATTTTCCGCACCGATAGCGATCTTGGAGCCCTTGGCAGCCTTGACCGCAGCCTGAATATCGGTAAACGGCACGCAAAGAACCATCTCGCACCACTTGGTCTTGGAGAGCAGCGGCTTCATCTCTTCGATGAGTGCCTTTGCCTCGCTCGGCGTCTTGTTCATCTTCCAGTTGCCGGCGATGATGGTCTTACGGTATCTGCGATTCATTTTGGTTTTACCCCTTTCAAACTTTTCGACGGCGTATCCGTCCTGATCTATATGTATTATAGCGGGGCAGCCTGTGCCCCGGTATAAAGCACATGTTTGCGCCAGGCGCGCAAATTACTTGTCCTGCAGGCAGGCAATGCCCGGCAGCTCCAGACCCTCGAGGAATTCCAGAGACGCACCGCCGCCGGTAGAGATGTGGGTCATCTTGTCCGCAAAGCCCAGCTTCTCAACCGCTGCCGCAGAGTCGCCGCCGCCGATGATGGAAACCGCACCGGAAGCCGCGATTGCCTTGGCAACTTCCTTGGTGCCAACTGCAAAGGTATCAAACTCAAATACACCCATCGGGCCATTCCAGACCACCGTGCCGGCGTTCTTGACGGCATCGGAGAACAGCGCAATGGTCTTCGGGCCGATGTCCATGCCCATCATGTTGTCCGGCAGCTGGCCTGCTTCGTAAACAACCGGCTCTGCGTCCGCGCCGAAGTGGTCGCCGCAAACGGTATCAACCGGCAGCAGGAGCTTAACGCCCTTGTCTTCCGCCTTCTTGATCAGGCCGAGCGCGAGATCGAGCTTGTCATCTTCGCACAGCGAGGTGCCGATCTTGCCGCCCTGCGCCTTGGAGAAGGTGTAGGCCATGCCGCCGCCGATGATGACGGTGTCACACTTGTCGATCAGGTTGTTGATGACGTTGATCTTATCGGAAACCTTCGCGCCGCCCAGGATAGCAACGAACGGACGGGCCGGGTCGCTCAGCGCCTTGCCCATGATGGAGATTTCCTTGTTGATCAGGAAGCCACAGACAGCCGGCAGGTAGTCGGCAATGCCAGCGGTGGAAGCATGGGCGCGGTGGGACGTGCCGAATGCATCGTTGACATAGATTTCAGCCATATCGGCAAACGCCTTGGCCAGTGCGGGATCGTTCTTGGTCTCGCCCTTTTCAAAGCGGACGTTCTCCAGCAGAACCGCTTCGCCCGGCTTGACTTCTGCGGCGAGCTTCTTGGCATCCTCACCGACAACGTCCTTGGCCAGCTTGACTTCCTGACCAAGCAGCTCGCTCAGGCGCTTTGCCACCGGTGCGAGCGAATACTTCATATTGACTTCGCCCTTCGGACGGCCGAGGTGCGAGCACAGGATCACAGCCGCGTTGTGACCCAGCAGATACTTGATGGTCTCGAGCGACGCGCGGATACGCTTGTCGTCCGTGATGTTGCCGTTTTCGTCCTGCGGAACGTTAAAATCGCAGCGAACGATAACCTTCTTACCGTTTACGTCGATGTCCTCAACGCTCTTCTTGTTGTACTGCATAAATATCCCTCTCCCTTTCTGAATGTAAAAGTTAGCGATACGGAGCAAATTTCCGGCCTTCCCATAAAAAGAATTCCGTTTCCATTACAAAATTATACTCGTTTCTCCTGTAATTCGCAAGCCAAATTGTGAAAAACCTTGGCTTTCCGCTCTCTTTTAGAGAATATTTGCGTTTTGCCGAAAATAATTGTGAAATATTAAACAATATGCCCAATGAACCTTAGCTGCGGGTCTGTCCATAGAACGCCACCGCCAGCGCCTGCGGGCCGGTATTGGTCAGCACCGACGGCCCGATCGGGCTGCGCAGCACATCCCTGAAACCGATTTCTGTGCGCAGGCGTTTTTCCATTTCGTCAATGCGTTCGGCAGGCACATCACCGTACAGCAGCAGCGCGGTCTGTTTCTCCGGCTGCTGCACGCGGCCGGACACCTTGCGGATCATGCCGCTGACCAGCGCCTTTTCCCCGCGCACCTTGTCACACACCTTCACCGCACCGCCATACACATGGCTGATCGGTTTGAGGCCAAGCGCTTCGCCCACAAAAGCCGCGCCGCCCGAAATGCGGCCGGACTTTTTCAGGTGTTTCAGGCTGTACACGCCGAGGAACGCTTCCACGCGGTTCAGCCGGCTTTTCACCACACCGCAGATGGCATCAAAGCTGTCACCCTGGTCGCGCAGTTCGGCAGCCATCACCACAATATGCCCGTAGATATAGGTATAGGTGGCTGAGTCAAGCAGCTCGATCTGCATCGTGCCGCCGTTCTCCTCCCGGAACATATCGCGTGCAAGGCAGGCCGCCTGATAGGTGCCCGAGCCATTCGCGTTGATCAGCACGCCCAGATAGTGCGTGCAGCCGCGCTCCGCCGCGCGCCGGTAAGAGTCGAGGAAGACCGTGGGTGTGATCATCGCGGTCGTCGGGATCTCGCGGCTGATCTCGAGCAGCTTGCAGTATTCCTCTGGCGTGATATCGTAGTATTCGCGGATGGTTCGTCCCTCATGTGTCAACGTGATGGGGATGATCTCAATGCCATGTTTTTCGACCAGCGCCTGCGGGATATCCGCGGACGAGTCAGTCATTATATGTATCTTTTCCATAACCCTCTCCTTATCCCTATCCTTGCGGGAACGGCCCCGCCAGCTTGAGGTTGGCAAAACCGGTCTGCCGCAGCGCTTCAAACACGATCACCGCCACCGAGTTCGACAGGTTGAGGCTCCGCGCCCCCTCGCGCATCGGGATGCGCACGCAGCGCTCCGGGTGCGCGGTCAGCAGGCTCTCCGGCAGGCCCTTGGTTTCCTTGCCGAACAGCAGGTAGTCCCCGTCGCGGTACTCCGCTTCGTGATAAGCGTGCGGCGCTTTCGTGGTTGCATAAAAATAGCGTCCGTCCGGGTTCTTCTCGAAAAACTCCTCTAAGTTTTTGTACATGCGGACGTCGAGCAGATGCCAGTAATCCAGCCCCGCGCGTTTCATCCGTTTATCGTCGATCGCAAAGCCGAGCGGCTCGACCAAATGCAGCACGCAGCCTGTTGCCGCGCAGGTGCGCGCGATATTGCCGGTATTCTGCGGGATCTCCGGCTCGACCAGAACAATATGCAGCATATGTCTCTCCTCATTTTCAAAGCTCCCTCTATTTTAGGGGATAGGCGCGCATTTTTCAAGGCATTTACCGTTTTTTTGCAAAAAATAATCCCCATTGATCAAAAAGTAACCAACCAGCCGCGCCGAAACATGACAAAATCCCCCTTGCGTGGGCTTTTTGCCCACTGCAAGGGGGATCGTGACGGCAGGATCGTCCTCCCGCCGCTTATTCGATGCCAAACAGCCGTTTGCCGTTTTCCGTGGTGAGACGCTCGACCTCACCGACATCCATCCCTTTGATCTCGGCAATCGTCTCGGCCATGCGGTACACATACAGCGACGAGTTGCGCCGCCCGCGGAACGGTTCGGGCGCCATGTAGGGCGCATCGGTCTCGACCATCAGCCGGTCAATCGGCGCTTCGCGGATGACCTCCACCGCGCGGCGCGCGTTCTTAAAGGTGATCACGCCGGTAAACGACAGATAATAGCCCAGCTTCAGCAGTTCGCGCGCCATCTCGACGCTGCCCGCGAAGCAGTGGAACACTCCCCGCGTGCCTGCGTACCGCCGCGCGATTTCCAGACTGTCCGCGTGTGCATCGCGGTCGTGTATAATCACCGGCTTGTCCAGCTCGCGCGCCAGTTCCATCTGATGCGCAAACACAACCTGCTGCCGCGCGCGGGCGCGTTCATCCTTCTCCCAATAGTAGTCCAGCCCTATCTCCCCGATCGCGCGCACGCGCGGCTCGGTTTCGGCCAGTTCTTTGATAACCGCAAGGTCGCTCTTCCAGTTTTCATCAATATTCTCCGGGTGAAGGCCGACCGCAGCGTACACGAACAGGTATGTTTGTGCGTAGCGGACCGCCTTGCGCGACGTTTCCACATCGCAACCCGGATTGAGGATCAGCCCGACATTGTTGTCCGGCATGGAGGACAGCAACGCGTCGCGGTCCTCGTCAAAGCGCTCGTCGTCATAATGTGCATGGGTATCAAACAGCATGTGTGTCTCTCCTTATATCCAGCCGAAATGCTTGCAGGCGTTCCACAGCCCGTCCCGATCGACCGGGTCGGTCACATAGTCGGCCATGCGCTTGAGCTCGTCGCGCGCATTGCCCATCGCAACCGAAAACCAGCCCTGACCGAACATACAGACGTCGTTCGTGCCGTCGCCGAACACAATGGCATCCTCGTCCGCTGCTCCCAGGATATCCAGCATGCGCCGGATACCCTGCTGTTTTTCGGTCGGCTCAATGAACAGCACATCCC
>CALWEB010000092.1 GCA_944376955.1 uncultured Agathobaculum sp.
TGCTGGACTCTTTTGACCTGCAAACGCCGTGTTTTGGCATGGTGAAGGATGATAAACACCGCACGCGTGCGCTGGTTGCGCCGGACGGGCGTGAGTTTGGTATTTCGGCCACGCCAGCACTGTTTGCGCTGATCGGGCGCATTCAGGAGGAAGTGCACCGGTTTGCGATCGAGTATAACCGCAAGCTGGGGGGCAAAAAAGTGCGCGGCTCAACGCTGGATAAGATCCCCGGGGTGGGGGACAAGCGCCGCACCGAATTGCTGCGGCATTTTGGCAGTATCGAGAACATCCGGCAGGCGAGTGAGCAGGAGTTGGCACGTCTTTTGCCGCGCAATGCTGCGCAGGCAGTATTTGACTATTTCCACAAGGAGGACTGACCCATGCGTGTGGTATCCGGCACGGCGCGGGGCTGCAAATTGCAGCCGGTGCCCGGGATGAATACTCGGCCGACGACCGACCGCGTCAAGGAAAATGTGTTCAATCTGATTCAGGATCGGGTGCGCGGCGCGCGGGTGCTCGATTTGTTTGCGGGGACTGGGCAGCTCGGAATCGAGGCGCTGTCCCGCGGGGCGCAGCACTGTGATTTTGTGGAGCATAATAAAACGGCATACAATATCGTGTGTAAAAATGCAGAAGCTGCTCATGTGGCCGACCGCGCGGGGCTGCATCGCACCGAAGCGGAAACATACCTTTCGCGCGCGGAAAAACGGGGGTATGACCTGATTTTTCTCGATCCTCCGTACGGTGGCAGGATTTTGGAAAATGCACTGGCGCACATAGAAACGTTTGACATTCTCTCGGCAAATGGTATAATAATATGCGAAAGTGCCGTAGGGGATCGGTTTGCGCATGGTTTTGAGACCGTGCGCGAGCGCCGCTATGGCGCAACTATGATTACCGTTCTGCGTCTGCGGGACGGCGGAACGGATGAAGGAAATGAGAACTGCGATCTATCCGGGCAGCTTTGACCCGGTCACTTTGGGCCATCTGGATATTATACGCCGCGCATCGGTCATGTTTGACAGGCTGATTGTCGCGGTGATGCACAATCAGAACAAGAAACCGATGTTTTCGGTTGAAGAACGCATGGAATTCCTCCGGCGGACCACGGATGAGCTGCCGAATGTGGAAATTGCATCTTTTGGTGGCCTGCTGGCGGATTATGCCAAGCAGCAGGGCGCTTGCGCGGTGGTCAAGGGCCTGCGCGCGGTTTCGGACTTTGAATATGAATTTCAGATGGCGCTGGCCAACCGGAAGCTGAACCCGGATCTGGATACGGTATTCCTGATGACGAGCGCGGAATATATGTACCTGTCCTCCTCGGTGGTGAAGGATATTGCGGTACACGGCGGCAGTGTCGCCGGCTTTGTCCCGGATGGGATTATGCAGGATATTGTGCGCCGCACAAGAAAGGAAGGCTAAACGATGGCAACTTTGGACGAACTGATCAACAGTATGTACGATATGGTGCAGGATGCCAAGGGAATCCCGCTGGCAGGCGAAAAGTGCATCATCGAACGTGACCATCTGCTCGATCTGCTCGATGAGCTGCGCGCGACACTGCCGAACGATTTGCAGGCCGCGCAGGATATCGTAGCCAAGCGTAGCGAGATGCTGGCTTCCGGAAAGCGGGAAGCGGAGGCGATCCGCCGTCAGGCGGAGGAGGATGCCCGCCAGATGGTTTCGGAAACCGAGATTGTTGTGGCGGCCCGCCGCAAGGCAAAGGAAGTGCAGGGCAACGCAGAAATTCAGGCGCGCGAGTTGCGCCGTGTGGCCAATGAGTATTGCGAAGATACGCTCAAACGGACGGAGGAAGCGGTCGCGCTTTCGCTGGAAGAGGTGCGAAAGGCGCGTCAGCGATTTAAGAGCATCGCCAAGTGAACAGGAGAAAAAACAGCCGCTGGCAGAGCGGCTGTTTTTTATGCCTGGGCATGACAGCCCCGATTGCACCTTTTCCCACTTTGACCCACGCAGAATCCATAAGGCGGGATGGGTTTCGGTGCGGAGGGGGAAATATCGTTCGGCATGGGCAAAATGGTGGGATTTTCCCCCACAGGAGGGGCTTGGAAAATAGATTGGCGGCCATCGAACAAGTGTTTGAAAAATTGCAAAAATCGTCGAAATCACAAACTTATGGCGACGATCTTCTGAAAAATATTACGAAAAAAATCTTGCAATCTATTAGGCGTCCCGCTATAATGGAAACAAGGTGGTGAGAAGTGGGGCAAAGTGTCACAGATTCCACCAAAGCGAAAGTGTGGTGTGAATCCGGTGAAGGGCGAATACAAACATTCCGTTGACGCAAAAGGGCGGCTGGCAATGCCGGCCAAATTGCGCGAGGAATTGGGCGAGCACTTCACCGTCACCAAGGGTCTGGACGGTTGCCTTGCGGTTTATCCGGAAAAGGAATGGGAAGCCTTGGAGGACCGCATCCGCGCGCTGGGCAATGGCGAAAAGGCACGCCGCGTCAAGCGGTATTATTTTGCCAATGCGTTTGATGCACAGCTGGACGCACAGGGCCGTATCCTCATCCCCGCAAACCTGCGTGAATTTGCCGATCTGCAAAAAGATGTTGTAGTGATCGGCCAGCTCGACCACGCGGAGATTTGGAACAGCGACAAATGGCGTGCTTACAACGAGGAGATCGATGCGGAAAGCGTTGCCGCCGATGTGGAAGATATGGACTTTTAACCAAACGGGCAGGAGGCGAGTATGGAATTTCATCATGTATCCATTCTGCTGGAACCATGCCTTGAGGCGCTTCAAATCAAACCGGACGGCGTATATGTCGATGCGACGACCGGCGGCGCAGGACATTCGCTCCGCATTGCGGAGCGTTTGCATGATAATGGCCGGTTAATTTGCATTGACCGGGATGATGAGGCGCTGGAAAATGCCAAAACGCGGCTGCGCGATGTGTGGCAGCGTGTGACGACGGTCAAAAGTGACTTTCGGGAAATCGACCGGGTGCTGGAAACGCTCGGCCTGCCGGGGGCGGACGGGATTTTGTTTGATCTCGGTGTGTCCTCGCCGCAGCTGGATCATGCGGAACGCGGCTTTTCCTATATGCAGGATGCGCCGCTCGATATGCGCATGGATCGGACGCAGAAACTGACCGCCTATGAGGTGGTAAATGATTGGAGCCGGGAGGAAATCCGGCGGATTTTGTTTGAGTACGGCGAAGAACGGTATGCACCGCTGATTGCTGCGGCAATCGAGCGTGAGCGTGCCAAAAAGCCGATTGAGACCACGCTGGAACTGGTCGATGTGATCAAAAACGCGATGCCGGGCAAGGCAAAACGCGAAAAACAGCATCCGGCAAAACGCAGCTTTCAGGCCATTCGTATTGCGGTAAACGATGAGCTTGGGGCGGTACGGGAAGCGATGGACAAAGCGATTGATTGCCTCAATCCGGGCGGACGGCTTGCGGTGATCACGTTCCATAGCTTGGAGGACCGGATTGTGAAAGCGGCATTCCAGCAGGCGGCACAGGGTTGTACCTGTCCGAAGGATTTCCCGGTTTGTGTTTGCGGTAAAAAGCCGAAGGTTCGGCTGACCCCGCGCAAGCCCATCCTTCCGGACGAAAGAGAGATCGGGGCAAATCCAAGGGCACGCAGTGCAAAGCTGCGCGTTTGCGAAAAATTAGGAACATAGCAACCGCAGGAGAAAGGAATTGCAATGAGGACTGCCAGCAGGGAAAGCGTGGCCTACAAAGAATATGAAGAGCGTTTCCCGGCCAAACAGGAGCCGAGGCGGGACTTGCGAGTCGCGCCCACGCCGCGCAGACGGAAAAAAGCGCGCGTAAGGCCGAGCTTGTTGGGCTGCTTTGCTGTGATGGCAGCTGCTGCAGTATATATTTTGTTTTGCCAGATGCAGCTGACGCAGCTGAGCGCCGAGGTGGGCGAGCAAAACGATATGCTCAACGAACTGACGGCGGAAAACGTATCACTGACGACCAAACAGGTCAACAGCATTAATCTGGACGAGGTAGAGGAATATGCGGTGAACAATCTGGGGATGGTCAAGATGGACAACTCCCAGATCGAATATGTGGAGTTGACCAACCCGGACACGGTAACGGTTGCGGACAACGGCGTTTCGCTGGGATCGCTGTTTGCTGGTTTGGCGCGCAGCTTTTCCGCGATTGTGGAATATATCCGGTAAGTACATGAATAGGATGCGTACAGGGGAGTGAGAGGTGGAAACTTCTGACTCCTTACGCTTTTTAATGGGATCACGGAGGAAAGGAATACACATGGCAGCAAAGGGACCAAACAATCAAATGCGCGCACGGATCGGTGTCATGACGTTGGCGTTTGTGGTGCTTGGGTTTGGGCTGGTTGGCATCCGCCTGCTGTATATGCAGGTGTTCCACCACGATTTTTATGTGCAGCAGGCTGCTTCGCTGCAAACACGCGATACGTTCATTACGCCCAACCGCGGCAAAATCTATGACGCTAACATGCAGGTTTTGGCGGAATCGGCCGAGGTGGAACGCATTGTTGTTTCACCGAAGGGCGCGGTGGACGAGGCGAAAGTGAACAAGGGCATCTCCGCACAGACGCAGCAGCAGACGCTGGCGCAGATTCTGGCGGATGAATTAAGCCTGGATTATGATACGGTGCTGGGTAAAATCCAGAAAACCGATTCCGAATATCAGATCATTGCCCAAAAGGTGGATAAGGACGTCGCCAAAGAACTGTATGCCAAGCTGGAAAAGGAAGGCTGCACAGGGGTGTATTCCGAACCTGACACCAAGCGCTATTACCAGCAGGGTGCGTTCCTGTCTGCGGTGCTGGGCTATGTGGACGGCGATAACAACGGCGCATACGGCTTGGAGTCGCAGTATAACGATGTGCTTTCCGGCACGGCAGGGCGCATCGTGCGCGTGCAAAATGCGCAGAATAAGGATATGACGCCGGACACGGAGCAGTACATCCCCGCGCAGGACGGCGACTCTCTGGTGCTGACCATTGACAGCGATATCCAGAACTTCCTCGAAAAGCATCTGGAAACCGCGCTGGCGGATAACCCGGAGGCGCGCGACGGCGTTTCCGGCATCGTGATGAACGTCAAGACCGGCGAGGTGCTGGCCATGGCGGCGCTGCCGGACTATGATCCCAATAACTCGTACACGATTACCGACGAACGCTATATCGAAGAACTCAAAACCAATGTGCAGGCGGCACTGACGGAGGCCGGGGTTACGGCTGAAATCAGCGACAAATACTATCAGGAGGGCGGCCTTGCCAACCTGCCGCAGAGCATTCAGGAAAATGATGAACTGGTTGACAAATTAACCGAGATTCGATCCCAGCAGCTGTATAAAATGTGGTATAATCCGGTGGTGACCGACAACTATGAGCCGGGTTCTACCTTCAAGCTGATGAATGTCGCCACCGCCTATGAATTGGGTTTGGCGCATGAGGGGGACACCTACTACTGCGGCGGTTCGATGATGGTTGGCGACTGGTCCAAGCCGATCAGCTGCTCGAATACCAGCGGCCACGGCACACAGACACTGACCGAAGCGTTGATGAATTCGTGCAACGTGGCGATGATGCAAATCGTCGCCAAAACCGGCAAGGATCGCTTTTATGAATTTTACAAAGCGTTCGGCCTGACCGAACCGACCGGCATCGACCTGCCCAGCGAAAGCAAGGGCCAGTTCCACAATATCAATGTGACCAGCGAGTGGAACGAGGTATCGCTTGCGGTTGCATCGTTTGGCCAGCGTTTTACCGTTACCCCGATTCAAATGCTGAATATGGTATGTGCGATTGTGGATGACGGCAAGCTCAAGCAGCCTTATGTGGTCAAGGAGATCCTCGGGGCGGATGGTTCGGTCAAGTCTACGACCGAGACAACGGTCGTCCGACAGGTTATTTCGGAAGAAACCTCGGCTTACATGCGAGAGGCGATGGAAGCGGTTGTCTCGGGCGGCACGGGTAAGAATGCTTATGTGCCCGGTTATCGCGTAGGCGGCAAGACGGCAACGTCGGAAATTGAAAAGATGCGTGACAGCGAGGGTAAGGAAATTGATACAGAGAACCGTTATACGGCTTCCTTTATCGGCGTTGCGCCGATGGATGACCCGCAGATCGCGGTGCTTGTCGCAATCAACGACCTGCCTGAGTCGGTTGCCCATGGCGGCGGCGCAATCGCCGCACCGGTGGTTGGCCGTATCATGGAAGATGTGCTGCCGTATGTCGGCGTCACGCCGGTTTACTCGGATGACGAAAACGACCGCCGCGAACTGACCGTGCCCAGCGTGATCGGTTCGACCGAAGAAGCCGCAGCAAGCGCGTTGCAGCAGGCTGGATTTGAATACCGCGTGGTGGGCGATGGCGATACCGTCACCGACCAGGTGCCGTCGGGCGGTGTGCGTATCCCAGCCAGCGGCAAGGTTATCCTGTACATGGGCGCAAGTAAACCCACCGAGCAAATTCAGGTTCCCGACCTGACAGGCTTGACACCGGATCAGTGTCGTAGTACATTGGAAGAATATGGGCTGTACATGAAACAGAAGGGCGTTGCAAGCTCGCAGGTGACGGGCAACACGACAGCAATCAGGCAAAGCCCGGCCAGCGGTACGAAGGTGAATATCGGCGCGGTGGTAACGGTTGAATTTTCGGATACCACGAACGTCAACGACCGATAGGAGGAAAACAATGAAATTACAGGAATTGCTCCGCGGGGTTGCGGTGAAAAGCAGCACGGCAGCAGACGATCTGGAAATCCGCGAGGTGCGGTACGATTCCCGCGCTGTGCAGCAGGGCGACCTGTTTGTTGCCATCCGTGGGTTTGCCACCGATGGGCATCAATATATTGGGAAAGCACTCGAGCAGGGCGCAGCAGCGGTGGTTTGTGAGGAAGCACCCGCGGGCGTGCCGGCGGTTGTGGTGGAAAATGCCCGTCAAGCGCTGGCTGAGATCGCGGCCAACCGTTTTGGCCATCCGGCGGACAGCATGGTAATGCTCGGCGTGACCGGCACCAACGGAAAGACCACGACGACCTATCTAGTGAAACACATGCTGGAAGCTGCGGGGCATAAAGTGGGTCTGATCGGCACTAACCAGAACCTGATTGGCGAGGAAGTGATCGAGACCGAGCGCACGACCCCGGAAAGTTATGAGTTGCACGCCCTGTTCGCGCGGATGCGCGATGCAGGCTGCACCCATGTGATTATGGAGGTTTCCTCGCATTCGCTGGTGCTGGACCGTGTATACGGCATCCGCTTTGCGGTCGGCGCGTTCACCAACCTGACGCAGGATCATCTGGATTTCCACAAAACGATGGAGGAATACCGCAAGGCCAAGGCCATGCTGTTTGCCATCAGTGACAAGGGCGTGATCAATCTGGATGATCCGGCGGCCAAGGCGATGCTCGCGGATGCGAAATGCCCGTGCATGACCTTCTCGTGCGACAAGGACGCGGCCGACCTGACTGCGAAGAACATCCGTCTGCACGCGGACGGTGTGGAGTTTGTTGCCACCACAAAAGGCGATCTCGCGCGTGTCAAGTTGCCGATCCCTGGACATTTTTCGGTAGAAAATGCGCTGGCCGCGCTGGGCATGGTGCTGCAAGCCGGTATGCCGTTGGCAGATGCGGCGCGCGCGCTGGCGACGGCGACCGGCGTCAAGGGGCGCGTGGAGGTGGTACCGACCAATACGGACTATACCGTGCTGATCGACTATGCGCATACACCGGACGGCGTGGAGAATGTGCTGCGCGCGGTACGCGGCTTTGCCAAGGGGCGTGTGATTGCGCTGTTTGGCTGCGGCGGCGACCGTGACCGTACCAAGCGTCCCAAGATGGGCAAGATTGCGGCCGATCTGGCAGATTTCTGTGTGGTCACGAGCGATAACCCGCGCACGGAAGATCCCAAGGCGATCATTGATGATATTCTGGAAGGGATGCAGGGGACGAAAACCCCGATGCAGGTGATTGTGGACCGTCCGGAAGCGATCCACTGGGCACTGGCACATGCCAAAAAGGACGATGTGATTGTTCTGATGGGCAAGGGACACGAAACCTATCAGGAAGTAAACCATGTCAAGCATCATATGGACGAACGCGAAATCGTCGCGGATTTTTTCAGCAATCAGCAATAAAAGATCAGGAAAAGCGCGAAACCCGCGCAAATTTACAGACAATGGGGGAACGGGTGCATGGAACAATTTACGCTGGCGCAGGCGGCGGAGTGGACCGGGGGAGAGACAACCGGTGAGGCGGTTTTAACAGCCGTTTCGACCGATTCCCGGCAGATCCCGCCCGATGCGCTGTTCCTGCCGATCAAAGGGGAACGGTTCGACGCACATGATTTTATCGACAAGGCAATCGGAAACGGGGCGGCTGCGGTGGTATCCCATCGGCAGAATGAGGAGTATCCGGTGCCGGCGCTCTATGTGGAGAACACTTCGCAGGCGCTGCTCGATCTGGCGGGCGGCTACCGGCGTCTTTGCGGCGGCAAGGTGGTCGGCGTGACCGGTTCGGTCGGCAAGACCACGACCAAAGAGTTGCTGTACGCGGTACTGTCGCAGGGGCTGCGCGCCCAAAAGACCGAGGGCAATCTGAATAACGAAATCGGTTTGCCGCTGACTCTGTTCCGTATGACCCGGGACACCGAGGTAATGGTGGCGGAAATGGGGATGAACCATTTCGGGGAACTGTCGCGCATGACGGCGGCAGCGCAGCCGGATATTGCGGTCATCACCAACATCGGCACCTCGCACATCGAGTTTCTCGGTTCGCGCGAGGGCATCTGCAAGGCAAAGCTTGAGATCCTCGAGGGGTTGCAGCCGGATGGCTGCGCGGTCCTGTGCGGCGACGAGCCGCTGCTGTGGGACAAACGGGAAAGTCTTGGCTGCCGTGTGGTCACTTACGGGTTGGAAAACCCCGCCTGTGACCTGACCGCATGTCTGCATCTGGACGGTACATTTGATATGATCAACCATTCTCTGCCGCAGACGGCGCTGCCATGCGGTGGAAAATTCACGGCAAAGCTTTCCATTCCCGGCGCACACAATGTGCTTAATGCACTTGCCGCCGCTGCGGTCGGTCTGCTGTTGTGCGAAACGCCCGCGCAGATTGCGCAGGGCCTTGCTTCCTATGAGGCGAGCGGGATGCGGCAGAACATATACGAACAGGACGGCTATCATATTTATGCCGACTGCTATAATGCCAGCCCGGACGCCATGGAAGCAACTTTGGCGGTGCTGGGGACGATGGCACCGGAAGGACGGCGCTTTGCCGTACTCGGTTCTATGCTGGAACTGGGTGACTATGCGGAAGAGGGGCATCGCAGGGCGGGCCGTGCGGCGGCTGCACACGCGGATGCGCTCTATGCCTATGGGCCGGATGCGGATGCAATGGTCGCAGGCGCAAAGGAAAATGGAATGGAACGGGCGTTTGCGTTCACCGATCAGGCCGCATTGGTCGCCGCATTGCGGCAGGATGCGGCAAAGGGTGACGCGCTGCTGTTCAAAGGCAGCCGCGGTATGCAGATGGAGCGCGCACTCGCAATGTTCTTAGGGGAGGACGTGGAAGAATGACACCAGCAAACCGATATACCGCGCTGCTCGCCTGCACGGTCGCGTTTGTTTTGACGGCGGCGATCGGCCCGGCAGTGATCCGCTACCTGCGGAAAATGAAGTTCGGCCAGAAAATTTTGGAGATCGGGCCGAAATGGCATATGAACAAACAGAATATCCCGACGATGGGCGGTTTTATGTTCATCATCGGTATTGCAGTTGCAGTAGCTGCTGGCAACAGCTTCGCAGGCGAGATCTGCATGTCCTCGCTGGCGCTGCTCGGCTTAGCGGTCGCATACGGCGCGGTCGGCATGGTGGATGACTATGCCAAGATCCGCAAGAAGGAAAATGCCGGCCTGACCCCCAAGCAGAAGCTGGTGCTTCAGATTCTGGTGGCCGGTGCATTTATTTTGGTTCTCTTCCTCGGGGCGGACAGTGCGCCGCGTCTGTGGATCCCGTTTACGGATATTGCGTTCCAATGGCCGTGGCCGCTGTACATTATTTTTGCAGCCTTTGTCATTGTGGGCGCGGATAACGCGGTCAACCTGACCGACGGCATCGACGGCCTTGCGGCCGGTGTCACGCTGCCGGTGGCTATCTTCTTTGTCTTTGTCGGTCTTGCGCGCGGCGATGCGGGCGTGGTCATTTTTGCGGCGGCGCTGGCAGGCGGCCTTGCGGCGTTCCTGATCTATAACTTTAATCCGGCAAAGGTGTTTATGGGCGATACGGGTTCGCTGTTTCTCGGTGGTGCGGTGGCTGGCTTGGCCTTTGCGTGTGATATGCCGCTGATCCTGTTGCTCGTTGGATTGATCTATATCATTGAAACCCTGTCGGTGATTTTGCAAGTCA
>CALWEB010000093.1 GCA_944376955.1 uncultured Agathobaculum sp.
ATGTACGTGCGCAAGACCGTGGTCAAGGCGGAAGACCTCTATGAGCCGTATGAGGAGATTACGCTGGAAGAGGCTGCGGAGTACAAGAAAAACCCGATGGTGGGCGATATCATCGATATCGACATCCCGACCAAGTCGTTCGGCCGCATCGCGGCGCAGACGGCAAAGCAGGTCATCATCCAGGGCATCCGCGAGGCGGAGCGCGGCATGGTGATCTCGGAGTTTGAGAGCAAGGAGCATGAGATCCTGACCGGCGTGATCGCCCGCATTGACCCGCGCTCGGGCAACGCGTATCTGGATGTGGTTTCCGGCGGCGAGAAGAGCGAAGCGGTGCTGTCCGCCTCCGAGCAGGTGCGCGGCGAAGAGCTGACCGAGGGTCAGCGCATCAAGGTCTACCTGATCGAGGTGCGGCGCGGTACCCGCGGCCCGCAGGTGGTCGTGTCCCGCACGCATCCGGGTCTGGTCAAGCGTCTGTTCGAGTTGGAAGTGCCGGAAATCCATTCCGGCGTGGTTGAGGTCAAGAGCATCGCGCGTGAGGCGGGCAACCGCACCAAGATCGCCGTCGTTTCGCACGATGAAAACGTCGATCCGATCGGCGCCTGTGTCGGTACACGCGGCGCGCGTGTGGCCAATATCACGGGCGAGCTGAATGGTGAGAAGATCGACATCATCAAGTGGAACGAGGACACCGCGCAGTTTGTTTCGGCAGCGCTTGCCCCGGCAGACGTTATCTCCGCGACCACGCAGGCGGACAACAAGTCCTGCCGTGTGATCGTGCCGGATGACCAGCTGTCGCTCGCCATCGGCAAGGAAGGCCAGAACGCGCGCCTTGCCGCCAAACTGACCGGCTGCAAGATTGACATTGCGCCGGCATCGCAGGGCGAATAACAAACTGGGGGTGCGGCAGAAAATATGGTGCAGAAGAAAATCCCCATGCGGCAATGCCTTGGCTGCCGCGAGCATTTTCCCAAACGGGAACTGATCCGCGTGGTGCGCTCGCCTGAGGGCGAGATCACGCTTGATTTCAAGGGAAAGGCGCCCGGCCGCGGTGCGTATTTGTGCGGCAAGCCGGAATGCCTGAAAAAAGCGCGCAAGAGTCGCGCGATTGAGCGTGCGCTTTCGGTTGCAGTCCCCGAAGAGGTTTACGACCAGCTGGAGCAGCAGATGGAAGAGGAGGGTGCGCATGGCGAATGATCCCTGCCTCGGTATGCTGGGGCTGGCGCGCCGCGCCGGCAAGCTGGCCTACGGCGATGAACTGGTGCGGCAGCTTTGCGCAGACCATAAAGCACGCTGCGTGCTGGTGGCCGCGGATGCGGGCGAAAGCACCGCGAAAAAGGCGGCGCTGTACGCCGCACGCGCGAATGTGCCGTGCATCACCCTGCCGCACGGCAAGGATGACATGGGCGCGGCGATCGGCAAGAACGGCTGCGCGGTATGCGCGGTCAGCGATATCGGCATGGCGGCTGCGGCCATCGGAAAACTCGCGGCCGGACATCCGGAATACGCGGACGTGGCGGCACAGCTGGGCGAAAAGAACGCGCGCATCCAGTCCCGCAAGGGAAAAAAGAAGCCGCGGGATCGGGACGCACAGCCCAAAGCAGAGGAGAAGCCGTCTGACAGTCGCCGCGCAGCAGCGCCGCGCAAATCAAACGGTGGCCGTCCTGCTTCGCAGCGCAGCGGGAACGGAAAGCGCCATTTCCGCAAGCCGGGAATCGGCAGCCGCCAAACCCCGCAGCATAAGCCGAGCAAAAACCAACGCGCGAAGCGCGTATTGAAATAGGCAAATCCCGCGGAGCGGTGTTTGCCATCAAAACCGGGAGCAGGTATCACGGTTTTGATACAAGGAAGCATTTTGTGTGCCGCAAAGCGACGCGCAAAAATGCGGATAAGATGTGTCCGCGCCTTGTGCGGCACATCTCACTCGATTGAAAGCGTGGTTTCAATCGAAATTTCTTTTAGGAGGAGTTGCCCATGGCAATAGAGAATAAATATCGGGTGCACGAGGTCGCCAAGGATTTCGGCGCATCCACCAAGGAGATTACCGAGATCCTGACCGAGTACTGCACGGCACCGAAAAACCATATGCAGGTGCTGGGCGATCAGGAGCTGAGCGTCATTTTTGAATATATGACACAGCACCATCAGGTGGCGGATATGGAAGCAGTCCTCAATAGTCAGGCGGCTTCCGGCGCGTCTGCAAAGGCGGAGAAGACCGAAAAGGCGGAAAAGCCGGTGAAGGAACAGGCGGCGCCCGCGGCGCAGAAGGAAGTCAAGGCGGAGAGCGAAAAGCCGGTGCAGCCTGCAAACACCAAGGTCAAGCAGGTACACCGCATCGATACCCGCGGCACCGGCGACGTCAACCTTGCCAAATATGACGATCACGTGGATAAGCTGGTAGATGCCAAGGCCGAGCGTATGGAATCGCGCGGTCAGAAAAAGCAGAAGCTGACCAAGAAGTCCGACCAGCGCTCCAAGCCCTTCGGCAACAAGCGTCGTCAGGAGGAGCAGGAGAAGATGAAGCGCTTGCAGCGCCAGCAGCAGATGGCGGCGCTCAAGAAGATCCCGGTCAAGGTCATGATTCCGGATGAAATTTCGGTCGGTGAGCTGGCTTCCCGCATGAAGCGCACCGCGGCCGACGTTATCAAGGGTCTGATCAAGCTGGGCGTGATGGCGTCCATCTCGGAGATCATCGACTTCGATACTGCGGCAATCGTGGCGGAGGAAATGGGCTGTAAGGTCGAGAAGGAAGTACACGTCACAATCGAGGAGCGTCTGTTCGACGAGCATGAGGACAGCGAGGACGAACTGCAGCCGCGCGATCCGGTTGTTGTGGTCATGGGCCACGTTGACCATGGCAAGACCAGTCTGCTCGACGCGATCCGCAAGACTAAGGTGACCGAAGGCGAGGCCGGCGGCATCACCCAGCACATCGGCGCATACCGCGTGCAGGTAAACGGCAAGCCGATCACCTTCCTGGATACCCCGGGCCATGCGGCGTTCACCTCCATGCGTGCCCGCGGCGCGCAGGTGACCGATATTGCCATTCTGGTGGTCGCGGCGGATGACGGCGTCATGCCGCAGACCATCGAGGCAATTAACCACGCCAAGGCGGCAAACGTGCCGATCATCGTGGCGGTCAACAAGATCGACAAGCCGGGCGCAAACCCCGACCGCGTGCTCCAGCAGCTGACCGAGTACGAGATCGTCCCCGAAGAGTGGGGCGGCGACACGATTGTGTGCCAGATCTCGGCCAAGTTCGGTCAGGGCATCGAGAATCTGCTCGAAATGGTGCTGCTGACTGCGGAAATGGCCGACCTCAAGGCCAACCCGAACCGCAAGGCGCATGGTACGGTCATCGAAGCCAAACTCGATAAGGGCCGCGGCCCGGTGGCAACGCTGCTGGTGCAGAACGGCACGCTGCACGCGGGCGATACGGTGATCGCCGGTACGGCGGTTGGACGCGTGCGCGCAATGACCAATGACGACGGCAAGAAGATTCAGGAAGCCGGTCCGTCGGTTCCGGTGGAGATCATCGGCCTTGCCGAGGTACCGGGTGCGGGCGATATCTTCGACGCGGTAGACGACGAGAAGATGGCGCGTGAGCTGGTCGAACAGCGCAAGGACAAGGAAAAGGAAGAGCGCAACAAGCAGTTCCACAAGGTCACGCTTGACAACCTGTTCGCCTCCATTCAGGAAGGCGAGATGAAGGAACTGAACATCATCGTCAAGGCCGACGTACAGGGTTCGGTCGAGGCGATCCGTTCCTCGCTCGAAAAGCTCTCGAACGACGAAGTGCGCGTCAAGGTCATCCACGGCGCAGTGGGCGCGATCAACGAGTCCGACGTGATGCTTGCCGCAGCGTCCGGCGCGATCATCGTCGGTTTTAACGTCCGTCCGGACCGCACGGCAACCGACTCCGCAGCGCAGCAGGGCGTGGATATGCGCATGTACCGCGTCATCTACGACTGCATCGAAGAGATGGAGCAGGCCATGAAGGGTATGCTTGAGCCCAAGTTCAAGGAAGTGGTGCTCGGCCATGCCGAAGTGCGTCAGGTGTTCAAGATCACGGGCGCGGGCGCGGTTGCCGGTTGCTACGTGCAGGACGGCAAGATCCAGCGCAATGCCGAGGTGCGCGTGGTGCGTGACGGCATCGTGTTCCACGAAGGCCACCTCAACACGCTCAAGCGCTTCAAGGACGACGTCAAGGAAGTGGCGTCCGGCTATGAATGCGGCATGAGCATCGAGAATTATAACGACATCAAGGAGCAGGATATCATTGAGTGCTTCGTGATGGAAGAAGTGAAACCCTAAAGGGTTTCGTTTGAAAGCACGCTTTCAAACGAAGGTGCTGTGCCGTGTGGGACACGGACACAGCATGGGTAGCAAAAGTTCCGACACGCGAAACTTTTGCTGCACTGGTGCAAAAAGCCACGCACATGTCGCGGCTTTTTGCGCTTCCGCTGGTGCGGAAGCAATGAGAATTTTACAAAACCGGGGCTTTGCCTCGGTTTTGTACCCCTGCTTCGGGACACGTGTCCCGAACCGCCCTTGCTGTGCAAGGGCGAGGGGGTT
>CALWEB010000094.1 GCA_944376955.1 uncultured Agathobaculum sp.
GGTGCGGGCTCGGTGACAAAGGTGTGCTTACTGGTCAGTTTGGAGACGGAAAGCTGGATCACCTCGGTTTCCCCGATGCCATAGCGCGCAAACAAGTCGGGGATGGATGCCGCACAGCGGAAGTCCAGCGTATAGATGACAAACTCCATGTGCGGGTTGATGCGCAGCAGGCATTCGATCTCCTGTTCCATGCTTGCGGAAGCCACCAGCATGGTAAGAGACGGCACGGGCAAACCTTTCATCGTCTCATTGTCCACATGGTCGATGATCTGGATATTATTCAGGCCGAACTGCTCGATGTTTTCCTCCATCGTGCGACGGTCGTTCTGGTTGTACTCAACCGCGATGACCGTACCCTCGCCCGCGATGATGGCAGATTCCACTGCGATCGACTCGCCCGAGATGATGCACACGGTATCATCATTTGCAATGTGCATCTTATTGAGGATGACCGCACGGATTTCGCTGCCGACATAGTGGATCGACCCGCGCGAAAAGCTCGAGTTGCGCATCCCGATCTTATAGGTCGAGCGCGCGTTCGGGTTCAAAATCAGCATGGCAGCCGACGCGTTGATGCCGCGGTTGATCATGTCGCGCAGCTTGTTGTGCTCGATCGGGCCGGAGGGGTCAGAGCCGGTGTTATACCACACGTCGCACTCGCCCAGTCCCGCATCCCACATGCGGTAGAAAATATCCGCGTGACCGGCCTCGGTGAACACAAGCACGGCGTCGTTGGATTCCACTGTCGGGATCAGGTTCTTGTTCTTGCGGGTGATGTCGAGAATTTTGACCTTTTCCAGATCAACCTGCGTGTTTTCCGAAAAATATTGCAGCCACGCGAGAATCTGCGTGTTGTTGAACAGCTGCTTGTCCATTGCGGTCACTCCTTTTTGTCCGTATGATTTATTATAGCACAGCGGCAAAGCAAATGAAAAGCCCCGCGCAAGGGTTTTTGTCCGCGCACTTCCCCGCTGTTGCCAAAAAACACGGAACATGCTACAATACATACAATATCCCATCCGCATCAAAAGGAGGCTGCCCCCGTGAAAATACAGGAAAGCGCGGAAAACTATCTGGAAGCGATACTCGTGCTGACGCAGCGCAACGGGCAGGTGCGGTCAATCGACGTGGCCCACTACACCGGTTTTTCCAAGCCGAGCATCAGCCGCGCGGTCGGCCTGCTGCGGGACAACGGCTATGTTTCCATCGACCAGAACGGCCTGCTCGGCCTGACCGAAGCCGGCCTGCACATCGCGGAAACCATCTACGAGCGCCATACGGTGCTGACCGAGTTGCTGACCCTACTGGGCGTTTCCCCGGAAACCGCAGCCGAAGACGCCTGCCGCATCGAGCATGTCATCAGCGCGGAGACCTTTGACAAACTGAAAGAGCACGCGCGCCGGCACCGCGGCGACGCCGCACAATAACCCCAGTGCCCACAGGCCGGCCCGTCATGGCCGGCCTTTTGCATCGCCGCAAGGAGGAAAAACCATGCCGCAAACCATTGAAACCCTGCCCAACGGACTGAAACTCTGGCAGGATGACCGCTTTTTCAAGCTCGGGCAGGACAGCGTGCTGCTCTCCGCCTTTGCCAAACCGCGCCGGAACTCCAAGGTGCTCGACCTTGGCTGCGGCACGGGAGCACTCGCGCTGCTGGTCTACCGCCCTGACCTGCGCATCACCGGACTGGAACTGCAAGAGGACGCGCTCGCGCTGTTCCGTCGCTCCATCGCGGACAATGGCGTGGAAATTGATGCCGTACAGGGCGATCTGCGCACCATCCGCACGATTTTCCCGCACGGCAGCATGGATTATGTGATCTGCAACCCGCCCTATTTCGACCGCACAGCGGGCAAAAGCGCCCCCTCCCCCGAAAAGCGCACCGCCCGGCAGGACGGCAGCTGCACGGTGGAGGACGTCGCAGTCGCGACCTCCTTTGTCCTGCACACAGGTGGCAAAGCCGCCTTTGTGTTCCGTCCGGAACGGCTGTGGGTGCTGCTTCAGGCACTCGACCGCGTGCGGCTTGTCCCCAAGCGGCTGCGGTTTGTGCATCAGAACGCGGCCGCTACACCCAGCGCCGTGCTGGTCGAGTGCCGCAAGGGCGGCAGCCCGGAGGGACTGACCGTCGAGCCGCCGTTGCTGGTAGATAGTGAAGAGTATCAAAGAATATACGGAAAATAATATATCGAGGGAATATTACTATGAGTGAAGCAACCTTATTTCTGGTCGCCACACCGATCGGCAACCTTGGCGATCTGTCTCCCCGCGCACGCGAGGTGCTCTCCTCGGTGGATTTCATCGCCGCGGAGGATACACGCGTCACCCAAAAGCTGCTGACCGCCTGCGCGCTGCCCAAAAAGCCATTGATCTCCTACTATGAGCACAACCGCCGCGCGCGCGGCGAGGAAGTGCTCTCCAAGCTGCTGGCAGGCGAAAGCTGTGCGCTGGTGACCGACGCAGGCACGCCTGCGGTTTCCGACCCCGGCGAAGACCTTGTCGCGCTGTGCGCGGCGCATGATGTGCCGGTCATCCCGATTCCGGGCTGTTGCGCCGCCGTGTGCGCGCTGGCAGCCTCCGGCCTGCCGACCGGCCGCTGGTGTTTTGAGGGCTTTCTATCGGTCAATAAAAAAGCGCGGCGCGAGCATCTGGACGCGCTCGCGGGCGAAAAGCGCACGATGATATTCTACGAAGCGCCGCACAAGCTGTGCGCGACGCTGCGCGACCTCGCGGAAGCCTTCGGCGGTGAACGCCGTATTTCGCTCTCGCGCGAACTGACCAAACTGCACGAGGAGACCCTGCGCATGACGCTGGCCGAAGCCGTGCAGTATTTCGATCAGACCCCGCCGCGCGGTGAGTTCGTGCTGATTGTCGAGGGCGCGCCCGATGCCCCGGACACGCCGGAGGACGCCGACGCACGCCTGCAAGCCGCCGCAGACGAGGTGCGCCGCCGCGTCGCGCAGGGAGAAACCCAAAAGGACGCGGTCAAGGCGGTATCCGCCGAAGCCGGCGTCAAAAAAAATGCACTGTACCGTCTGGTACTCGAGCAGGAGGACGCTGCCACAGACGGCTGATACCATACCGCATCCTCTTGCCTTTTGCAATAATATTTCAAGAAATCCTTTATCCCTCCCATGTTTGTTCACACAAAGGACAAACTCCCCCCGTATACTTTGGGGTATACCAATACAAAGGTGGGATACCATGTCTACGATTTTGATCGCTGATGACGAGGCGCGCATCCGCCGCCTGGTCAGCGACTTTTTAAAACGCGACGGCCACAGCATTGTAGAGGCCGCCGATGGGCGTGAAGCCCTGCAAATACTGGAAAACCGACACCCAAGCTTGGATCTGGCCATTCTGGACGTGATGATGCCCGGCATGGACGGCTTTGAAGTGCTGCGTGAGCTGCGCGCGCAGGAGCGTGGGGACAAGCACCTGCCCGTCATGCTGCTGACCGCCCGCGCGGAGGACGCCGATCAGGTGCGCGGTTTGGAAGACGGCGCGGATGATTATGTGACCAAGCCATTTTCGCCCATCGTGCTGGCTGCACGTGTGCGCACCCTGCTCAAACGCGAAGGGCGTACCACCGCACCGCTCGAGCAGTTCGGCGCGCTGTCCATCAACGAGCTGCGCCGCGAGGTTTTGGTCAATAATACCCCGGTCGATCTGACCCCCAAGGAATACGAACTGCTGGTCTATTTCAAAAACAACCGCGCCATCGCCCTGTCGCGCGAAAGTATCCTCAACGCGGTTTGGGGTTATGACTACTTTGGCGACCTGCGCACGGTTGATACGCACGTCAAAAAACTGCGCGCCAAGCTGGGGGACTGCGGCTCCATGATCGCCACCGTGCGCGGCTATGGCTACCGTTTTGAGGGATGAAAATGAAACACGGTTCCATCCGGTTCAAATTTTTTGCCGCGATCAGCGCGGTTGCACTGGTCTTTATCGGTATGTTGCTGCTGCTCAACCTCTTTTTCTATGAGGATTACTATATGATGACGCGGCGCAACGAATTATGTGACGCTTATCAGAGCATCCGTAACAGCTATACAGGCAGTGTGGACGATATCGCCACGGTTTTAGACAACTACGAAAGCCGCAGCGCCATCCGTTTGTCCATCGTTGCGGCGGACGGCACCGTGGAATATTCTTCGTTTTTCTCTGCGGGCAACGGCGCTGCGGGCAATGAAGAATCCGGCTTCCAACTGCCGGATTTTGACCTATTCGACCAACAGCGACGTGGCTACGCTATCCTGCAATCCATCGCCCAAAGTGTCAATCCGGATACATTGGCCAAGCATAACTATCAGTTTTTGAACGTTTCCCTCTGGGATGGAGATCAGTATCTGTGTCTTGCCGGTGTGCTGGATAAGCAAGCAGAAAACTGCCTGTTTGCCTATATGCCGTATGCCTATATCGAGCAAAATTCCTCGCTCAACCTGGTCTTTCTGCTCATTGCCGGTGGATGCGCGCTGCTCATCTGTCTGGTTTGTGCCTATTTCATCTCGCGTCAGTTTACAAGACCGCTCATCGACATGGCGGGCGTTGCCGACCGCATGAGCGAATTGGACTTCTCGACCAAATGTCAGGCCGGCGGCAATGACGAAGTCGGCCATCTTGGTCAATCGCTCAACCGCCTGTCTGCCTATCTGGAACAGACGATCGGAGAACTGAAGCAATCCAACGACCAGCTTGCGCAGGAAATCGAAAAGAAAGAGCGCATCGACAGCATGAGGCGCGAGTTTATCGTCAACGTATCGCACGAACTCAAAACCCCGATTGCACTCATTCAGGGCTATGCCGAAGGCCTAACTGCCGGTGTGGCGGACGACCCTGAGGATCGCAAATTCTATTGCGACACTATTGCGGACGAAGCCGACCGCATGAACAAGCTGGTCATGCAGCTGCTGAACCTGTCCAAGCTGGAACTGGGCGCCGAGCAGACCTTCTACGAGGATATTGACGTCCATTCGCTCTGCGCGGAAGCTGTGCAGAAAACCAAAGTGCTTTGTGAAAACCGTGGTCTGACGGTTAATTTTGAACACACTTGCGTCACCGTCCGCACGGACGGCGACCTGCTCGAACAGGTTCTGATGAATTACCTTTCCAACGCCATCCGTTATACGATCGACGGTGGGCACATCGAGATCTCAGCGGAACGCACCGACTCCGGCATCCGTCTGGTCGTATTCAACGAAGGCGAAGGGCTGCCAGAGGAAGAACTTCCGAAAATCTGGGAGAAATTTTACCGCACCGACCGCGCCCGCACCCGCGAAGCAGGCGGCACCGGCATCGGTCTGTCGCTGGTACGTGCCATTGCCGACACCCTGCATGGTTCCTGCGGTGCCGAAAATGTCCCGGGCGGCATTTCCTTCTGGTTTGCGCTGCCTGATGCACCGGAGAGCAGTGATTCTTCTGGTGACGAACAATAATTTTTTGATTTTTCTTATTTTAGGCTTGACAGGAGCCATATCCCGTGATATAGTATATAAGCACCTTGAGTAAAGGTATGATATCGCGGGGTAGAGCAGTTGGTAGCTCGTCGGGCTCATAACCCGGAGGTCGTTGGTTCAAGTCCAGCCCCCGCAACCATTAAAAAGCACTGATTTCGAAAGAAATCAGTGCTTTTTCTTAATTATACAATATATGAAATTTCATGAAATGTAAAACACCAAACTTAAGTGTCAAACAGCAAGGATGATTTTTATGCCTATCCTGTGTCCCCGACACAACACTGCACTAAATATTACCGAAGAATCTTTATTCTCACAATTTATCGATACGCCAATACCTGTCGGAACATGCCCATTCTGTGATACCAGATATATTGGTATCCGATTTTCATCCAACTGTAGTGTTATCACCATTAACGGCATTCGTTACGAATTTCTGCAGGCGTTATCCAACCAACATACTTCGCCCGCACCCGTCAAGACACAACACCCCGATAGTTCTATACGTATCACATCTCCGAACATACCTCCTTCAACCTCTCACCAGCCTAATCAAGCAACCAAATCTAAATATGTCCAACAAGCAAAATCAAATGCAAAAGTGAGCAAATCCACCTTTAAGCATTCATCGCATTCCCAGCGTTCTTCTAAAAAGAAAAAAAAGCTATTGCGCCCACCCATATCCCCAAATACCCCTATCATTCGTTATCCTACTACAGTTGGGCAACCTCAGCATATAACATATTATCATATTCCACTATCCGCTTGCCCTTTTGATAACAAAACCATAATCAATGTACAAGTTAATCATCTGATTTGTCACCTAAGATATGCAACTTTCTGCCCACACTGTAAGACACTTTTCTTTCCTGAATATCTGCAAAACACAATTCAAGGCTTGCAACTTCCTGTCCGAACCGCTCCAAATCCGAAGGAAAAATCCACCATCACCCAACACTCCAATGCTGTAGCGCATCCTTCCAGTTCCATTGCAAAAGTCTACTTGGTCGAAAAAGGAACGCAACGTGCTGTCAACATTTTGATTGTTGCCAAAGAAAAGGATCAGAATACAGAAAATAATATTTATTGGGTTGGACGCACCCTATCATCTTGTATATTATCTTCAATACTACTTAAACACTCCGGCACTATATATTATAAAAACTCCGCAAATTGCAATAACAAGTTAGACACGCAGAGGTAGAAGGTTTTGAAGCCGGAGATAGCGTAAGCCTATAATATAGGAGCGATGGCCGAGGGTATCAGGCGGCAAAGACACGATCGAGGAAAGCGTCGAACAGCTCCTCCGGAGTGCGGTATCCCA